>CAILKC010000342.1 GCA_903834675.1 uncultured Victivallales bacterium
CGCGGCGCCGACGCAGCGGCGCCCTCCAACGCCCTTCGTCCGCCGCGGCGGACGAGGGGCGGAATGGGAAGCGCTTTGGGTCATACGAGGTTGCTGCAAGTCTCCTACAAGCAAACCCCTACGGAGCTGACTTGCGCCCGGCGGGGATGCGTCCCCTTGACCGTCGTTTGCCCGGGCGCTACGGTCTGCGTCCAGAGTACGGGTCTCGGCAGGTCGCCACTGGTGTGGGTTGGATGGGAGGCGGTGCGGTGAAGTCACCCCTAGCAATGCTTCCGGCTCTCGGCCTTGCGGGTCTCTGCGCTCAAGCGGCGCCGGAGATGCTGTCGCGCGACTGGGGGGCGCCGTTACCACTGGCGCGGGTGGTGCTGGTTTCGGCCACGCCTGAGGCGGCGAAGACGCTGAGCGCCGCGCTGGCGCAACGCGGCGTGGCGTGCGACGTCCGCACCCCCGAGGCAGCGCTGGAGCCCAATGGGCTGCAATGGCTAGCCGAGGTCCTGGCCGCCACCGTGATCGTCTCAGGCGGCATTCATACAAACCGCGCCATGCTGCCGCTCTATGCGCACTACCTCGCCTTTGCCGATGCGGCTTGGCCGAGCGGCGACGGCTATGTCCTACGCACCATCGCCAGGCCGTTTGGCGCGGGAACCGCGGCCATCGCACTGGAGGCGAGTTCAGTCGCCGGTGAGGTGGCGGCGGCAAGGCGCTGTGCGGAGCTGCTGCAACAGGCTCCGCCAGCGGGCGTCGCTGCCACTCTTGAGACGCAGTTTAGCGAGGCGCAGATGACCTCGTTGGGCGGGATTGGCGACGGCGGCATGCGCTACGCGCTCGGTGGCCGACTCGAGTGGGCCGCGGAAGGGGTCAAGAGCCTGCTCAGAGCGGCGCATCCCGAGACCGGGTTCTTTCCTTACGGAGATTACGGCATCGAGCGCTGGGCGCGCGAGTGTCACTACCTGCAGGATGCGCCGGGTGTCTCCCCCGCAGACCAGCTCCGCCTGGATCAGGCGCTGCTGCAAACGGCCGTCGCCGCGGCCGGACAGTGGTGGCGGCGACGCGATGGCAGCCTGATTGGCGGACGGCATCAGACCATGGGCACCAGTGCCTTCACCCTCACGGTGCAGCTCCTGCGGCGGCGCGGCAGTCCCAACCCCGAGGCGCAGGCCTTGCTCGACGCCTGGTGGCGCGAGTCGGAGGCCTACTGGCGCAATGCCGTCTCCACCTTCCACGACGACCTGGAAGGCTGGCCGAGCTATTGCAGTCCGGAGCCGACCTTGGACTGGGCCCTCATGCTCGGCCTCGACGGCTACCTGCGCGAGGCGCTGCCCCTGGCCGTGCAGCGGGCCTATGCCGTCACTGATCCGATGGGCTATTACGCCGGGACTGGCACCTACGAGGAGTGTCGGCCAGGCGATCTTTATAAGGCCACCCAGTGGGGCTGGTTGCTCCGGGTGGCAGACTACTTCTACCCGGAGCGTGGCTATGGCTGGTTGCAGAGCAACGCGCCCCGCGCGGCTGTCTCGACCTGGGCACTGGGCCGCGATGTGGCCGGCCGACGGCGGTTCATCGGCACTGCGGCGCCGCGTCAACCCGAGGGCGCCGGCATCGCGGTGCTGCCGCTGGGCCCGTACCGTCACCGGGAGTTCGCGAGCGGCACAGGTCCAGGCAACGCGCTGTCGGTCCCGCCCCTGGAGCGCTGCTTTGAGAAGCTCAGCTTCCGGGACGATTTCCAGCCAGACGGGCAGTACTTCGTGCTGGAAGGCGCGGAGACGCCGCGGGCGGACAACCTGGCGCCGCTGGATGCCAACAGCATCATCCGCTTCAGCGACCTGGGCCACGTCTGGTTGCACGCCAACTCCGAGAAGCAGGGCAACCTCTGGCGTTCGGGGGTCTTCTGTTCGGAGGGTCTGAACGAGGGTCAGACGGCCCGTGTCTGCGAGCTTCGCGCGGTCCACAATGGCGCCCGCGTCGGCCTGGCAGCCAGTCATCTGCCTGGGTACGGCGCCTGCGATTGGTCGCGGCAGGTCATCTGGCGGCGGGGTGGCTACGTGGTGCTCATTGATCTGCTGCGGCAGGTGCGGGAGGGCCGTTTCGGGCTGACCTGTACTTTCCGCACCCCGCAGCGGGCCTGGCTGGAGGCCGATGGCATGCTGGCGCGCGAAGCTGATGCCAGGTTCCGTATCCGCAGCGCGGACGCCGTACGGCTGGCCCTTGATGGCGGCAGCGCTCTGGAGGGCGCGGCGGTGCCTACGCTGCTGCGCCAATCACAGCTCCTCGACGGCGGGCCAGGCGACCTCAGAGTCTTCCGCAACCTGCTCTTCGCCGCGGACTCCGCACACCCGGCCGAACTCGAGATTCGGCCGCTGGGAGCGCAGGCCGCGCTGATTCGCGGCGTCTGCCGCGGCGAGTCTGAGTTGGCCCTGGTGGCGGCAGCGCTGCCTGGGCAGAGGCTCACGGTCGGAGCGTTTGAGACGGATGCCGAGGTCGCCTACATCGGCGAGGCGGGCTGGGCACGGGCCGGCGGCTCCGTGATCCGGCTGGGGGCGTGGCAGACGACGGACAGCGAGGGCCCGAACGCCGCCGGGTGCGAGGCCGAGTTGGAGAGGCTCTGGGCCACGACGCCGATGGTGGCGCGTCCCGCCTCGCCGTCGACAGGGGCCGGGAGCGCTCGTCGACTCTGGAGCTTCGACGGCTTTACGCCGCTGCCCACTGCGGTAGCCGCGCCGATCTTGAGTGCCGAGCCGCCGGGCGAGGGCCGGCTGGGGTCGTTGTTGGATGGCGTGGTCACCCGTTGGGCCACGGTGCGTTGGCCGGCGGGTGTGGACGTGACGTTAAGCCTGGACCTGCACCAGAGTCTGCCGCTGACGCAGGTCGAGGTGCGGATGGGCCCCCTCGGCGCCTTCAATACCATCCCCGACCCCGCCACGTACCCGCCGCCGCGGGCCCTGCAGGCGGAGTTCAGCAATGACGGATTTCGCCAGGATGTGCGGGCCAAGACGCTGACCGCCGCCAGCGATTGCACCTTCGAGGCCTTGCACAAGGGCAGCGTTTTTCCGACCCTGCGCTGGACCTGCCGTGACGTCAATGAGACGGCTCGCTATGTCCGCCTGCGCTTCGCCAGGGAGGCCTGGCCGGGCGGACTGGGGCTCAGTGAGGTGTCGGTCCGGCCCGTGGGCGCGACGGCGGCCCGCATCAGCGGTTGCATCCGCCGCGATGTGGACGGCGATGGCCGACCGGAACTGCTGCTGTGGACGGACCAGGCCGAGCTGGTTGTGCTGGGCCACGATGGCCGGGCGCTGCTGCAGCGGACGCTCAACGGCGCCATCACCGCGGTCGAGTGTTACCCTGACCTGGCGGCTGACGGGGCGCGTATTCTGGTCACTACCCGCGAAGCGCGGCTCTACTGCCTGAAGCCCGACGGGACCGAGGCCTGGCGCACCGATTTTCTGGCCAGCGCCAGTCAGAACGCCGATCTGCCCACCGGCTACTCGATCGGCCTGCTCAAGACGGCCGCTGGCACGGCGCAAATCCTGGTGGGGAACTACAACCTGGCCACGTTCGTGAGTTCGGCGGGCGAGGTACTGCGGGACGTGCGTCTGCCGGCAGCCTACCAGACCATGACCCTGTCGCGCGGTTTCGATGGCGATGGCGACGGGATCGAGGAGATCGTTTCGACCGAGGTCTGGGGGTGCCTGAGCGTGCTTGACGCCAACCAGCGCTTGCGCCACAGCGCTCGGCTTCCGCCAGGTAGAGGCATTCGGCTCGACTACTGGGAACCCCCGACGCCGGAGCGGGCCAAGGTGCTGGTGTGTTCGGAAAGCGGGTTAGGGCTTTTCGACCTCAAGGCCATGAAGTACGACTGGCAACACACCCTCCAGCCAATCAACGACTGCGCGCTCGCCGCCTGGCCCGGGCAGGAGCACCCCGTAGCCGTGGTGGCCAAGGAGGACGGCTGGCTGCTGATCTACGACCAGGCGGGAAAGGTGCAGTGGCAGTTCCTCTTCGGGGAAGGGCTGCGGGCGGTGAGCATCGTACCAACCGCAGCCGGCGGCGGGCGGCTGGCGCTGGCGCTACCGGGGCGGATTGAGGCGGTGGAGGCGGACTCGGGGGCCCGCCGGGTGCTGGCTGTCGGCAACTATGCGCGCCTGCTGCCCGGCGAGCGGCCCGGCGTGCTTTGGGCTTGCGGCGTCCGAGCCACGGTCGACGCCTGGGAGGTCGACGCACCGCCGTGAGTCAAACGCCCCAGGCCAAAGAAGCGAAGTGGGTTCCTCACAGCTCCTAAGCCGCCGCGGCGCCGGGGCTACAGGAACGGGTGGCGCACGCGGTTACCAGGCCGCGGCGGCCGGTGCCGCGGCGGGGGCCTTTGGTTCTGCGGTTCCTGCCGCCGGGGTGGCCGCAGCGGCGGGCGCGGTTTCGGGCTGAGCAGCGGCCTTGGCATCGGGGCCGGCGGCAGGCTCCGCCGTGGGCGTTGTCGCGTCGGCATTCTCCCCTGCCTTGACGCGGATGGACAGGGGGCGGGACGTCTCGCCGTAGGCGTTGACGTTGCAGGCGTACAGCAGCACCTTGCCGTCTTTGGGCAGGGCGATGGTCACCGGCTGGCCTTTGAGCGAGATCGGTAGCGTCGCGGGCAATTGGCTGAGTTTCCAAGTGGAGTAGCCGTATTCTTCGAAGCCGCCGACTCCCCACAGCACCCGCGCCTGCCGTCGCATCGTCAGCACCGCGGCCAGTGGGTCCATGGTGCGCACGTCGCCATCGGAGATCTGGATGATTCCGGCGAGATACTGGTCCGTGAGCTTCTCCGGCGTCACCTCTGCCGGGGCCAGGTAGAGGCGAACCGCGACGGCTTCTGGGGTGGGAGTCGGACACTCGATCTTGACTAGGCCCTGGTCGGCAGTGACCTCCTCGGCCAAGCGCGGCAGCTCCAGCGCCGGAAGCGTGCGGAACTCCAGCAGGGGAGAAGCCTCGATCAGCCGCGCCATCACCCCGCCGACCGTCGGTGCCGCATCGCGGCTGGACTGCTTCCACAAACCAGACGGCAGCAGGCAGGCGGCCCAGGCATGCTCGATGGCTTCGCGCACGGCGCGGTCACGGCGCAGTTGCAGCGCCGGAGGCAGACCCTCGGCACCGCGCCGCAGGAGGAACACGGCATCGGCGCTAGCGGCCAGGGAACACGATGCTTCCGCGGCGATCTGTTCGGCGCTAGCGTAGTTGGTTGCCACGGCGCTCCAGCCGCCCTTGATGTGCCGTTTGTCACCCACCGTGCCCTGCAGGCTCAGTACGGTCTTCACGATACGCTCGGGGTTGGGTAAGGGCAGCTCGCCACAGGCCAGCCACGGCTGGGGGCTGAGGGGCCGATCCGCGCGTTTGAAGGCGTCGCCGCCGAACATGCGTTGGACCACCGCGGCGGTGACCGCCAGACTGCGCGGCTCCTTCTCGTAGCCCCAGAAGCCACTGTCCGCGTCCTGGGCGGCGACCATGCGGCTTCCCAGGAGGGCGAGCCAATCCGGTTCCGTCGCCGGCAAGCACTTGAAGACCGTCCCGGTGTGATACCACTCGGGCAGGCGCGCCAGCCCCTGGATAAGGTGGTGCGGGTCACGCCGGGCGACGGTGAGATAGGCCTCCAAGCCCTCCTTGGCAAGCACATTCGGGACGCCGGTGGCACCCTGGCTGGCCCCGACCAGAAAAGCCCACTCGTAGGCGGGCGCGGCGTTGCGGTAGCAGACCTGCGGGCTGCAGAGGTGTACGGGGAGTTCATCGTAGCGCGCGCTGGGAGCCGTGCTGCCCGTGGCCGGGTCCTGGAGGTCAGCCAGGGCGTAGGTAGTGGTGGCGTCGACGACCTCCCACGACGGCGTCGAGAACCAGGCGGTGCCGCTGGCCGGGTTGACGGCCCGCAGGTAGAGGCCGCCAGCGCGCGTCAGGCCGTCCGGCAGCGCCGTACCCGAATCGCTTTCCAGTTGCGTAGCGAGTTCGGGGATCAGCGCCTCGCGGTAGTAGCAGTGCCAGGGGAAGGTCCCCCGGGTCGCCATCACTCCCGGCACGGCCGTGACCACGTGGCCGGCCGCATTGGTCAGGATGAGGTCCAACCGCGGGACCGCATTCCATAGGTAAAGGCCCTGGCCGCAGTCGGCGGCTGACATCCAGACGAACACGCGCACGGTCTTGCCGGCCAGTTCGCGGAGTCGTGCGGCCGAGATCAGGGCCTTACCGGTAACCAATTCCTGGTTGGCCGTGAGCCGCAGTGACGGCATCGAACTGGAGCGGTAGGGGTTGCCCTTCAGCGGCGTGGCCTTGTCCAGCCAGGTGTCGGTCGGCTGCCCTTCGGCCAGCAGTTCTTCCCAGGACGCAGGCGTGGCGAATAGGTCAATTACGCCATGCATGTAGGCGACCCACAGCTCGGGAGGCCGGGCGGTGAGACGATCCACCGCCGTCCACGGCCCTTGGCCCTCAACCACGTAGGTGCCGGCCTGAACCTTGCTCGGAACGGGCTGCGCGGGGGGCGCCGCAGGCGCCGCAGGGGCCGCCTCGGCCGGAGCGGCCAGTGCGGCCGCTGCCGTGGCGGCTGGAGCCGCCGGTGGCGTGACGGCCGGAGCCGCTGGAGCAGCCGGAGCGGCCGGTGGCGGGGCGACCGCCGCGGCGGGCGTCACGGGTGCGGTCTTGGCCGCCGGGGCGACCGGCTGGGCCCCGCGCTTGGCCGGGGCGGCATCGTCAGCCGCCTCGTCCTGAGCGTAGGACAACCCGGTGGTGACCCCGATCAGCAGCGCGGCACAGAGGCCGCGGGCGGCATGCATCTTGGCGTGGTAAGACACCGTAGACCTCCGCATTCTGGCACCCTCCAACCACCTACTGGATCATGCCCGTGTTGCGGGCGTAGTCGAACAGCCCACCTTGCTCGATGACCGCCTTGGCATCACCCAGCGAGCGCAAGGCATAGGTCTTGCCACCGGGGCCCTTGAGCACGCCCGCGTCCAGGTCCAATTCGACGCTGTCGCCGGTCTTCAGGATCTCGCAGAGGCGGACCGCGGTGTCAATCGGATAGAGTTCGCCCGTGGCGATGCAGTTCCGAAAGAAGATGCGGGCGTAGGACTCCGCGACCACAGCGGCGATGCCGGCCGCCCCCAGGCTGACGGGAGCGTGCTCGCGGCTGGAGCCGCAGCCGAAGTTACGCCCGGCGATGACGATGCTGTAAGGGGATTGAGTCGCTCCCTCCGGCACCAGGCGCGGGTAGGAGTCGGGCAGCCCGGAGAGCGCGTAGGTCCCGAGTTTGATGTACTCTTCCGGGATCGTCGGCACGAGATTCAGGTACTGAGCCGGGATGATCTGGTCCGTGTCGATGTTGTCACCGACCACGAAGACGTTGCCGCGAATGGGTTCTGCCATCGTGACCTGCCTCCTTCACATAAACTCGCGCGGATCCGTCACCCGGCCGGTCACAGCAGCGGCGGCGGCGGTCAGCGGCGAGGCCAGGATGACCGACGATGCCTTGCTGCCCATGCGCCCGGGGAAGTTCCGGTTGGTGGTGCTGATCACGGTTTCCGTGGCGTGCGTGCGGCCAAAGGTATCGATGGGGCCACCGAGGCACGCCGCGCAGGACGGCGGGGCGGGCTCCAGGCAGCCGGCCTCCGCAAAAATACGGCGCAGGGACTTGCCTCCGATGCTGACAAGGTCCAGGTCTGCGGCCACTTCCGTGGTGGCCGGCACCAGGAACGTCTCGACGCAGACGCGGCGGCCGTTCAGGATGGTAGCGGCCGCCACGAAGTCTTCGGTCTTGCCGCCGGTGCAACTGCCGATGTAGGCCCGATCAATGCGGATATGACCGCAGGCCGCGGCTGCCGCCAGACGGTCCGGGGCGTGCGGCAAAGCCACATACGGCACCATCTCCTCCGCGCGGTAAACGTGCTGGCTGAGGTACTCGGCGTCCGGGTCACTCTCGAAACAGCGAAAGGGCTTGGTGGTGCGCGCCTGGACATACTCGAGGGTCTTCGCATCGGCCGCGATGATGCCGTTCTTGGCGCCGGCCTCGATGGCCATGTTGCACATGGTCAGCCGTTCGCTCATAGGCATGGCCTGGATGGCGGTGCCGCAGAACTCCATGGCCTGGTAGGTCGCGCCATCGAAGCCGACGTCACCGATGAAACGCAGGATCACATCCTTGCCCATGACCCCCTTCGGCAGAACGCCGTCCAGCACAAAGCGCAGGGTCGCCGGGACCTTCAGCAGCAGCTTCCCGGTGCCCATCACAAAGGCGGCATCGGTATTGCCAATACCGGTGGAGAAGGCGCCGAACGCCCCGTAGGTGCAGGTGTGGGAATCGGTGCCGAACACGACTTCACCCGGACGGCAATGGCCTTTCTGTGGGAGGGTGATGTGGCACACCCCGGAGTAGCTTGGCGTGCCGGGGTCGTAGTAGTAGGGCAGGTTCTGTTCGGCGGCGAACTGGCGACAGGTCTCCACGTTGCGGTGGCACTTGCTGTCTGCCGTGAAGATATAGTGGTCCGGCGTCAGCACCACCCGCTCGCGATCCCAGACTTTGGCTTGGTCGCCGAACTCACGCCTGAAGATGCCGATGGTGCCCGGTCCGCACACATCGTGCGTCATCAGCAGGTCGGCCTGCACCCAGACATTGTCGCCCGCGCGCACCGAAGCGTAGCCGGCCGCGTGTGCCAGGATTTTTTCCGTGATCGTCATGCCCATCGTCGACAGTCCCCAAGGGTGCTCGCGCCGGTTCGTCCAGCGCCACCCAAACGCTGTACTCTACCCTGCCGCGACAGCCGCCGCCAGCTCACAGGGCAGGTCAGGGCGCAGGTCAGTTCCGTAGGGGCTTCTGTTTTGATCGTCTCCGCGTCCGGCGAGCAAAACGGGTCACTTGACTCTTGGGGGAGACTTCCGGCGGGACGTGTCGCGAAGGCCAGACGCCGCAGAGCGCTGAAAGCGCGGTCATTCCTCAGCCCAGGGCAGCGCCCTGGGAATGGAATCCAAAACGAGATTGAGCCCTGCCGGGGCGGCATACCGACAGTCCAGGGGCACCGCGCGGCCAGCTATGGCGCCCCTTCGAGGCTGAGAATCTGGGGTATGCCCGGTACCCAGGGCGCCGCCCTGGGCTGAGGGATGGCGCCCCTTCGGGGCTGAAGAGGCAGAGGCGAACCCGCGACTTCCGCGGCTGAGGGTGCCGCCGCGAAACCGAAGCGGTGGCATGGCAAATCGAGATTGAAATCGGGATCGAATCGACGGGGGGGGGACTCGGACACTCGTCACTCGATTCACCACGGCGGGCAGGCCCTCGACCCTCTGCGGTTCTCATACAAGCAAACCCCTAGGGAGCTGACTTGCGCCCCTACGGAACTGACCGCCGCCGCCAGCTCACTCCGGCGCCGGGCGGTGCGGTTTCAGGGGGTATATTGGGGCCGGTTCGGTTTGTCTGGCTGTTCGCCGGTCCACCGGGAGGGGTAATGCGTGCCGAGTCTCTCATCGCCGAAGCGGGTACGGCACTGCGGGCACTTGGTATTGATAACGGATCCCAGGAGGCCCGCTGGTTGCTACTACATGTATTGGGCGCGCACCCCGAGCGCCCGCCGGGGTGCGGCGGCGCGCCCCTTGATCCGGAGGTGGAACACGCCTTCCGGGAGTTGCTGCGGCGGCGGTTGGGTGGGGAACCCCTGCAATACATCATGGGTACGGCCGAGTTCTATGGGCTGGAACTGGCGGTTGGCCCCGGCGTGCTGATTCCCCGCCCGGAGACGGAGCGGCTGGTGGACTTTGCCCTGGCGTCCTGGCGCGAGGGCGGCGCGGTTTGCGACCTTTGCACGGGGTCTGGGGCCATCGCCCTGGCGCTGGCGCATGAGCGTCGCGCGCTCACGGTGGTATACGCCACCGACCTGTCGGCGGTGGCGCTCGGCTACGCCCAGCGCAACGCGGCCCGGCTCGGACTGCCGGTGATCTTTGCGCTGGGCGATCTGTTTGCGCCCCTGCCGCCAGAGCCGCGCTTCCAGCTGGTCACGGCCAACCCCCCCTATGTCAGTCCGGCCGCGTATGCGGTTCTGCCAAGCGAGGTCAAAGATCACGAACCGCGCTCGGCGTTGTGGGCCGCCGAAGAGGGGCTGGCCATGGTCAGGCGCATTGCCCGGGAAAGCCCTCCACGCCTGTTGCCGGGCGGGGTCGTGCTCTGCGAGATCAGTTGCGAACAGGGCGCGGCGGCGGCGGCAGCGTTCGTGGGGGCGGGTTTTCGGCCGGTGGAGATTCGGCAGGACTACACCGAACGGGACCGGATCGTGGTGGCGACCTGGCCCTCGAGTCAAACGTAGGACCGTCCCAGACGAGCCCGGTTTGGCGATGCCTATTCGGCGTGCCGCAGTGGGCTGATGACTCTATGTCGTGTAGCGTACTGACGCGCCGATACCCTGAGAAACCCGGCGGTCTGAGGAGGCCCTGATATGCAGAATGATCGCGCTCTATCCCTGGCCGTAACTCTGCTGCTGGCGGCCGCCCTGGCGTCCGCCCAGGACTGGCCGACCTATCTCCATGACGGAAGCCGCAGCGGACTGACCCCCAGCCAAACCCCGACCAACCCCGCCCGGCAGTGGACCTTCGTCCCCTTGGCGCCCCCGACCAAGGCCTGGGGCGATCCGAAGCCGACCCCGGTCGAAGGCATTTTGGAACTGCCCCGCCTGCGCTTTGACGACGCCTTCCACGTCGCCGCCGCCGCCGGGCAGGTGTTCTTCGGATCCTCCGCCGACCATAAGCTTTACGCCCTGGACGCCGCCACGGGCGCGCCGCGCTGGGTCTTCTTCACCGAGGGCCCGATCCGCAATGCTCCGACGCTGTCTGGGGGCAATGTCTACGTGGGCTCTGACGATGGCTACGCCTATTGCCTGAAGGCCAGCGACGGCTCGTTGTGCTGGCGGCTGCGGGCCGGTCCGGCGGACGAGCGTGTGCTCGGCAGCGGACAGATGATCAGCCGTTGGCCGCTGCGCACGGGGATCCTGGTGCAGGACGGTGTTGCTTACTTTGCCGCCGGGGTATTTCCGGCCGAGGGGCTGTTTCTCTACGCGGCCGACGCGGGCACGGGCAAGGTGCTGTGGAAGAACGACACCTACGGTGGCGGCGGCAGTGCCGATGTCTCGCCGCAAGGCTACCTGCTACTGCACAAAGACTACGTCGTCGTGCCCTCGGGCCGTCGTGCGCCCATGGTGTTCAGCCGCCGCGACGGCAAACTGCTGCACTCCATGTCCGCAAACCGCTTTGCCGTGGGCGTCTTTGGGGGCACCTTCGCTACCCTCGATGGCGACGTCGTCTACAATGGTACGGACCAGATGTTTGGTTACCGCATCAGCGACGGCGCCGCGCTCACGCTGGAGTACACGCGCCGCCTGGCAATGTCCCCGGAACAGGCCTACCTGCTGACTGGCAGCGACCTGTTGGCCTGCCAGAAGAGTGCCTGGGTCGAGGCCGGCCGACAGCGTTTGCCGCTGCACCAGCGCATCCTGCAGGCTGCTCCTATGCTTGCCGAACTCGAGGCCCAGGAACGACGCCTGCAGAAACAGAACCAGCCGGTCTCCGCGCAACTGCGCGCTGACATCGCCCGCAACCAGGCGCTGATCGCCGAGGCCCGCGCCAAGCGGGACGGGTTGGCGGAGCAGGTGCGTCAGGCCCCCTCCTGGCGGGTGCCGTGCAGCGCGGTCGAGAGCCTGATCGTGACGGCGGACGGGATCATCGCGGGCGGCAAGGACCAGGTGATCGCCTTCGCTGCCGCCGACGGCCGCCGGCTCTGGGAGTTGCCCGTCGAAGGCCGCGCCCGCGGTCTGGCGCTGAGCGAGGGCCGCTTGCTGGTCAGCCTGGAGAGCGGCGCCATCGCCTGTTTCGCGGCCGGGGCCGCCCAGAATCTCACCGCCGCGCGGACCGCGGCAGCGCCGCCGCCGGTGCCCGCCGCGGCGGGGCCGCTGGTGGCTGTGGTCGAAGCCTGTTTGCCGCCGCGCGGTTACGCGCTGGCGGTCGGTCCGCAGGCCCTGCCGGTCTCGATCCGGCTAGCGTCCGTCCCCGGGCTGCGGACGTATGTGGCCGCCGAGGCGGAAAGTCAGGCCGACGAAATGCGGCGCAACCTGGATCAACTCGGCCTGTATGGCTTTCGCGCGGCGGTGCTCTCGGCCCCCGATCTCGCGGCGCTGCCGTTCTCAGACGACTTCGCCAATCTGGTCGTGTGGACCTCGGCAACCCCGCCGCCTGAGCCGGTTGGCGCTGAACTGCTAAGGGTGCTCAAGCCCTGGGGCGGAACGCTGGTCGTGCCCGCTGGGGCGGTCGCCTGGTTCAGCGCCCGGGAAAGCTCTCTGCGAGCCGGACCGGTGACCGGTCCGTGGGCGGTGCTGACCAAGGGCGCGGTGGCCGGGGTCGGCGCCTGGACGCACCAGTACGCGGACGCCGGCAACACGGCCTGCAGCGCTGACGAGGGGGTCAAGGGCGACCTGGGTGTGCTCTGGTACGGCGAACCGGGTCCGGAGCGCATCCCCAACCGCCACATTTCTTCGGCCGCGCCCCTGGCGGCAGACGGCCGTTTGTTCATCCAGGGCGAGAACGTCTTGATGGGGTATGACTCCGCCAATGGGGTGGAGCTCTGGGTCCGCGAGTTGCCTGGCGCCGCCCGCGCCGGCCTGAAGACCTCCTGCTCCAACTTCGTCTACGCGGACGGCAGCCTGTTCGTCGTCGCGGCCGGCGCCTGTCACCGCCTGCGCGGCGACACCGGCGAGACCCTGCGCACCTACGCTCTCACGCCCGGCCGCGACGGGCAACCGCGGACCTGGGGTTCTTTCCTGGCCGTGGCGGACGGCATTCTCCTCGGCAGCGACCAGGGCCAGACGCTTTTCGCCCTCAACCCCGAGTCGGGTGAGCGCCTCTGGGAGTACCAGGGCACGGCGGTGGACTGGATCACGGTGGCGGTCAGCGCCGACCGCGTTTTCGCCGTGGACCGCAAAGCGACCGCGGAACAGCAACAGAAGGCCCTGGCGGGCATCGAGGCTGGCCAGCGCCTGGACCGGTTGGGCAAGCCGATCACGGCGGATGTGCGCGTGGTCGTCTGTCTGGATCTGCGCAGCGGTCGGCCGCTTTGGGAAAGCCCGCAGTATGTCTCTGACTGCATCCGGGTCGGAGCGAGTGGTGGGGAACTGATTCTGCTGGCAGCCAAAGGCGTGGTCCTGCTTTGCGGCCAGCCTTGGAACGGTCATTTCTGGCAGGAATTCTACGCCGGCGACTTCACCCGGCGCAGCCTGATCGCGCTGGATGCTGGCAGTGGCCAGATGCTCTGGTCCGGGCGCAAGGGTTACCGCAGTCGCCCCCTGATCGTCGGCGATACCGTCATCGCGGAGCCCTGGGCTCACGACCTGCGCACGGGCGCCGAACGGCAGCGCCTGCACCCGCTCACCGCGGTCGAGTCCGAATGGCAGTTCTCGCGCCCCGGACACCACTGCGGTAACATCTCGGCCTGCGCCAACGGTCTGTTCTTTCGCTCGGGGTCCGCGGCCTACTACGACCTGACCGGCGACTATGGCACGGTGCATTTCGGTGGTCAGCGGCCCGGCTGCTGGATCAACTGCATTCCAGCCAACGGCGTGGTGTTGATGCCGGAGGCTAGCTCGGGCTGCATCTGCCCGTACTCACTGCAATGCACCACCACCTTTAAGGGACGGCGCGAGCCGCGGTCGTGGGGCACCTACAGCGCCGCCGGCGCCTCGCTGCCGATACGCCGACTGGCTCTGAACCTGGGGGCGCCAGGCGACCGCCGGGATGAGGCGGGTCTCCTCTGGCTGGCCTATCCCCGTCCGGGCGAGGGCCGCTTGGTCCTGCCCCTGAAGCTGTTACCCGAGTTTGCGCCAAACGGCGGCTTCGTGCGGGGCCTGGAACCGGCGAGCGCCGACGACGCGCCGCAGGCCTGGCTACATGCAAGCGGCGCGCGCGGCCTGACCCGCTGTCGCATTCCGGTGTTGGGAGAGGCGGACGGGGCGGCGCTCTACAGCGTGCGCATCGCTCTGCGCTCGGCCCTCGAAGCCACCCCGGGGGCGTGCGTTCTGACGATTTCCCTACAGGGGCAAAAGGTCGCCGAGGGCCTCGATCTGGTCGCTGCCGCCGGCGGTCCGGGGCGGGTGCTGCTGCGTGAGTTCCGTGAGGTCCGCGCCGACAGCGTGCTTGACCTGGCGATCAGTGGGCCGCTGCCGAGTGGGACGGCCCTGCCGAGCTGGACGGTCAGCGCCGTTGAGGTGGCCTGCGACAAGGTGTTGCACGTGGGCCTGGCCGTCCCTGCGGTCACGATCAACAACGCCGTGTCTCAGGCCAGCCTCGACATCCGCAACGCCAATCGCACCGGCAGCCCCTTCCACGGCAGGCTGCGCGTGACGGTCCCCGCACCGCTGGCGGTCGAACCCCCGGAGGTCGCCCTGGACCTGCAACCCGACGAAAGCAAGGCGACTTCCGTCGTCGTCCGGCTGGTCCAGCCCGGGCCAGCGGCGACCCTCAAGGCCCGTTTTACCCTGCTGCGGCCAGACGGTTCGGTCGAGTTCGAGCGCACTGCCGGGATCGAGTACCTGGCGAACCGTGGCCGACAGACGGTGATCGCCGCGGCGGACGCCCATGTCGTGGCGGGAACCGCGAGCAAAAACTACGGTCCCTCGACCACCTTCGCCGTCGATGGCGGCAATACCGAGATGAACGACAGCGCCCACAGCCTGGCCTTCCTGCGCTTCCCGATCCAGGTGCCGGGCACGCCCTTGACCACCACCCTGCGCCTCTTCGTCCCGGAAACCGCGGCGGCTCAAAGTGGCGATTCGGGGGTGATTCGGCTGGTCGAAGGCGCCTGGGAAGAGGCGACGGTTAATTACAGCAACATGCCCAAGCCCGGCGCCCAGGTCGCTGACCTCGGTAAGGTCGATCAGGGGGTGTGGGCCGAACGCCGACTGACGGTGGACCTGACCGGCCGCCAGACCCTCGACCTCGTCATCGTGCCACGCAGTACCGACGGCGCCACCTACGAATCCCGTGAGGGCCCCAACAAGCCGCAGTTGCTGATCGAGTACGAGGCACTCCCGGCTCTGAAGTAGAGCCGTCCGCAGGGTCTACAGTCACGGGGGTCGCGAGCGTGGCGATCCACGGAGATCTGCGAGCAGAACTCCCCCGGGACCAAGGTTCTTGGCCGCAGTCCGCCCACTGACAGCAGTTCGACATCGCCATGCCCGGCAGCGAGTTCCCGGTCGTGCAGCGCCTTCACTCGCTCCAGATGGGCCTTCAACGCCGCGACCAGGCAACTCGGCAGCAGCGTTGTCCGGTCCTTGTCGCCTTTACTCGCGCGCACGGTGACCAACCCCTGATCGAAGTCGAGGTCCTTCACACGTAGGCGCGTACACTCGGACACCCGCAGTCCGCTGCCGTAGATCAGGCGCAGCATCAGACCGGTCGTGCCCTCCACCTCGGCCAATACGAGTGCTACCTCCTTCTCGGTCAACCAGACCTCAGGAAGTTACGCACGGGGACTCGCAAGTTGAACGCCGGTCGTTTCGCGGGTCCGGCGGCTCCTGTCACAGCTCCGGGGCGCCGGGGAGCAGGCAGACC
>CAILKC010000343.1 GCA_903834675.1 uncultured Victivallales bacterium
GCGTCGACGCCCAGCGCGGTCCAGCGTTCCTTATCGAGGAGGAAATCGCCCCAGATCATGGTTTCGACCTGGCGCAGCGCGAGCCAATCGGCAAGGGTGTTGACGTCCTTGGCGAAGAGATCGGCGGGGGTCATGGCTTTGCACTGTGGACAGAGCGCCATGCCCTCGATCTCGTCGTGACCGAGGTGCATTCGGCGGCACTGGGTCGCGGTCACGATTTCGTTCAGCAGGTCAAAAATGAGGGCATAGGTCGCGGGCCGGTTGGGGCAGTAGGCCGTATCGGTGGGACGTCGGCTGGCGGCCTGCGGGACTTCGGCGATTTCGGGATGGGTGGTACACAGGTCTCCGACCTTGCCGTAGGTGAACACGGCTGGGATGACCTCGAGGTGAAAACGCCGGGCATAGGCGGAGATGGCGGCGAGATCGGCGATGGGCAGCCCCTTCTCCGCAGCGAGTTCCGGGTGTGACGCCCAGGTGAACTCAGACCAGCGCACTTGCAGCACCACAGCATTGGCCTTGAAGTAAGAGTAGGTGTCGCGGATCAGTCGGCGCAGTTCCTCGGTGTTGGCGACCCTGCCGGCGCCCTCCACGTAGAAGCCGCGGAAAGCCAGGTCCGGATGGTCCGTGATGGTGACCGCCGCGATCTCGGCGCCCGCGGCGCCCTGGCGCAGGAGCTGGCGCAGAGTCTGCGCGCCATAGAGGACACCCGCGTCGTCGCTGCCGGCGATGAGCACCGTCTCCGGAGTGACGAGCAGGACGTAGCCTTCGGGGCCGGGCGAGGTCGCGTCGACGCTGATGCCGAGTCGCTCGCAAGCCTGCCTGAGCACGGCATCGCGCGCCGGGACGCCGAGGCGCACGGTGCGAGTCGCCGCCGGGGTAGCGAGCCCCCGCAGATGGAACCACGAACGCCAGCCCGTCCCGGCGGCGGGATCGACCCGCGTCGCCTTCACCCCCAGGCGGGCCAGGTCCTCGGTCAGCACCTCGATGGCGGCCTCATGGGTGGGGTCGCAGGCGAGGCGGAGCTCCGGTGGCAGCTTGAACACGCCCGTGCCGCGCTGGTAGGATTTGGGGGCGGGGATGATCGTTCCGGCGTTGGGGTCGAGGCGACTCGGGGCCAGGTTTGCCGAGGCGCTGGCGAGCTGAGTGGTGAGCCAGGGGAGGCGTTGTATCGGATCGGCGGGCATGGCGGCGGCCGCCGGCGCGGCGCCGTAGCCGGCCAGCAGCGTCGTCAGGTAGGTTGAGGCCTTCTCGCTGAAGAGACGGTCGAGGCTCTGCAGGTAGCCGGCTTTCGGGACGAATTTCGCCTCGATCGTCAGGCGCTGGGTCAGACCCGTGGCGGGAATGCCATTGACCTGGTTGAGGAAGGTGAAGGTCTTCTTCTCATCCGGTCCCCAACTGCGATCGCACACCGAGCGCAGGACCCACTTAGCAGGACCGTTGGAGGTGAAGGAGAAGAACCACTCGCCGACCGGGGTAGCGAGGACGAGCTGGTTGGCGTCGATCTGGCTCCACTTGAGCGGATTCAGCTCGACGGACTTCTGGCCCTCGCGCTTGACCTCGGCGTTGGCGAACATGGGTTTGCCGATGAAGAGGTCGCAGACGGCATAGTGCGCCCCGGATTGGGGCAGGATCTCGGCGCTCAGGTCGACGCGCATACCGTCAGGCGTGAGGGTATAGACTTCCTCGACCTTGGCCATCGGGTTCTTCTTCGTCTTCTTGGTGAGCACGGTTCCGGCGACGGTGGTGGTGTAGGCGTCTGCTCCCGTCGGCGGGAAGACCGCTTTCCAGGCCTCGTCAGCGAGGTAGAAGCTGAGGCTCTCGATGATCGTCTCAGGTCCGCAGGCCAGGGTCATGTCGGCAGGCAGGAACTCCCCGGTCATAGCGCCGGATTCGAGGCTGACGGCGTGCAGATTCAGGCAGGCAGCGAGGACCGCGAGAGAGAGGGCGAGACGTTTCATACTGAGGCTTCCTTATCATACCAGCGGATGCAGATCGGCATCAGCGCAGCAGCCGGGCGGCGTTGATGCACAGGATATCGCGAGCCACGCTCTCGGCCAGGCCGAGGTCATACTGCCCCTGCTCGATCTTCGCCTGCAACACCGCGGCCATCTGCTGCCGCACGAGAAAGGCCTTGGCGTAGGCCCACTCGACGCAGTAGGCGTCGGAAAAGAAGGCAATGTGCCGGTTCACGGGCAGCATGTCCAGCCGTTCTTCGATCAGGGCGCGCAAGATGGGCGGGTAGAAGGTATGCCACCACGCCCCGACCAGGGTCAGGTTCGGCAGTTCCCGGGCCAGGGTACACATGGCCTGGTTGGCATGCTGGCTGGCCAGGAAACACTGGAAGCGCAGTTCGGGGTGCCGGGCGATCATAGCGCCCACCTGGGCGAGGCTGCGCTGCGACAGGCGGCTGCCGGTCTCGAAGGGCAGCGGCTCGGCGCCATAGCTAAACTGGAAGACGAGGTGGGGCGCGTGGCGGCCGAGGGCGCACAGGAAGCGCTCGTTGACGGCGGCGGCGTAGAGGCTGCGTTCGGCCTCACCGGCCTGGGCCCGGCGCCGCAGGGCGGCGTCCAGGCGGCGGTCCGATCCCGGCTCGAGATCGAGATCGGTCGAGATGTGCGTCGCGGTGGCGACGATACGGTCGGCAGGGATGGCCTTGACGTAGTGCTCGACCGCGGCATCCAGGTCGGCCCGGGTGCGGATGACGCGCTCGGGCTGGGGCCGTCCGCCCGCGCCGATCGGGGTCGGGCTCTCCGGGGTCCGTCCCCAACAGCGTTCCAGCTCGTACAAGGCGGTGTCGTACTCGCCCCACTGGCAGCGGGTAAAGAAGGCCCACTCGAGGGCGTAGGCGAACAGATCATCCTCCTCGCCCTGGCCACGGCGGGCCCACTCGGTGCAGGCGCGCCGGATGCCGGCGCGAGCGAGCACCTCGCGCTGCCAGCGGCGGTCATCGGCCCGTTCTCGGATGAGGTCATCCAAGCGCAGCCAGTTGGCTTCCGTCAGCTCCTCGGTCCAGCCGTAGAGGTCCCGCAAGAGCGTCCGGATGCCCCAGGAAATGTGGGTATTGCGGACATGCCTGAGGTAGGGCAACGCTTCGCGGATGCGGCCGTGCGCTTCGGCGCGGTCCGGCCAGCCGGGGAACTGGGTCAGCCGTGCCCCCGATGGACAGCCCGCCGCATAGAGTTCGCTGACCGCCATGTGGTAGAGCAGGATGTCGTGCAGCCCGCGTGCTCCCAGACGGCCGCCGACCAGGTGCGTGTGCGCATCGACCAGGTCCAATCCCGAGAGCATGGCCAAGACAGCGTTCGGGCTCATGGGCTTCGCCCCTCCGCGCCCGCCGACCGCACCGGGGCCGCGCGCAACACCTCGAAGGGTGGGATCCCGACTGCGCCGCCGACCTGACGCAGGCACGCCGCCGCGGCCTGCAGGGCGAGGTTCACGGCGTCCTCGCCGCTCAGTCCCCGCACTAGCCCGGCGATAAACCCTGCGTCGAAGCAATCCCCCGCGCCGGTCGGGTCGACGATGGTGTCCGCCACCGACGCTCTCCAGCCCAGGCCGCTGCCCAGGTCGAACAGGCACCCCCGCGCGCCGGTCTTCAGCACCACCTTCGAGGCGCCCCGTTGCTGCAAGCGGCGGATCATGTCCTCGGGACTGAGATCCGGGTAGATGGCCAGCAGATCGTCGTAGCTCGGCAAGACATAGTCGGCCTGCGGCAAGACCGCCTCCAGCGCCCGGCGGCGCGGGCCGTAGCCCCAGCACTCGTCCAGCACCGTGACCAGGCCGCGATGGCGCGCCGCCGCCAGGAGGCCAGCCAGGGGTTTGCCATCCATGGCCGGCAAGGCCCACAGATCCTGCGCCAGCAAGACGTCGGCCTGCAGCAGTAACTCCAGATCAAGATCGGCTGGGCAGAAGCTGAGGTTGCAGCCCGGCGTATGCACGAAGGTCCGTTCGCCGCGCGGGTGAATGCCGACAAAGGTGAACGGCGTCGTCTCCGCCGCCGAGCGCACCACGCCGCCGACCTCAACCCCGAGACCGCTCAGGTAGTCCAGCGCGGCGGTGCCGTTGGCATCCGCGCCGACCTTGGCGAACAGCCCAACCGGAATCCCGATCTGGGCCAGGGCCGCGGCGGTGTTGACCGCGCCACCGCCGGGCAGAAAGCGGATGCTGGATGCGTTCACCTGCGGGCAAATCCGCGGCTGCGGGTAACGCCGTAGGGGCCCGCAGAGGGCATCCATCACCAGGATTCCGAGGCAATGAACCCGGCGCATGGCTCAGGCCTTTCCTGCCGACCCCAGGCGCTGCATCCAGTCGGCGATGGCGGGCTCCATAGCGCGGTACGCCGCGGCGAGGTCCATCGGCGGCCAGCTCTTCGGTTGCCGCGCCCACTGCGCCAGCAGCGAGCCTTGGAACGCCCGCACCAGGTCGCTGGCCACGTTCACCTTGGCAATGCCGAGACCGATGGCGCGCCGCAGGATGTCGTCGGGGGTGCCGGAGCCGCCATGCAGGACCAGCGAGGTGTCGACCCGCCGGTGAATGGCCTCCAGCCTGGGGATGTCAAACTCTGGCAACCGGGTGTAGATGCCGTGTGCATTGCCGATGGCCACGGCCAGGGCGTCGACCCCGGTTTCGCGGACGAATTCCTCGGCGAGGGCGGGATCCGTGAGCACGGAGCCTTGTTGGCCCTCGGGGGTGCTCTCGTCGACCCGTCCCACCGCGCCCAGCTCGCCTTCCACGCTGATGCCAAGCGCGTGGGCTCGGGCCGCGACCGCCTTCAGCGCAGCGACATTATCGGCAAACGAGCGCGCCGAGAAGTCGAGCATGACGGCATCGAAGCCGGCCTCGATACAGGCCCAACAGAGCTCCAGTGTATCGCCGTGGTCGAGATGGAAAACGCTTGGCACCTGGTATTCGTGCCGAACCTCGCGGTAGAGCCTGGCCATCTGCGCCGGGCTGAGCAGGGTCAGCTCGCAGGGGCCAGCCATCAGGATAACCGGCGAGCGCAGGCGTGCGGCCGTCGAGAGCACCACGTGCATGCTCTCGGCACTCCAGACACCGAAGGAGGGTACGGCATAGCCGCCGACCCGGGCCCGCTCAAGCAACTCACGCATGGAACAGACTCCTGGCGCCAACCTCTCAGCGCGGTGCGCGGGGGCATACGCCCGCCGCAGCGAAGTGCCGCTCACCCTCCCGCGACCGGGGGTTCAACCCACCTCAGCAGCACCCCGCTAGTATGCCGCGCCGGACCCCGGCGGTCAAGGCAGCCGGTCAACGGCATTTCCACCGGATTCTGGAGAGGCGCCTGGCCTCAGGCGCGGGCGGTGGAGCCCACCGCATCTCCAGCGGTCTCATGGAGAGGCGCCTGGCCTCAGGCGCGACGCAGCACCAGGGTGAAATCGTTCTCGAGGTAGTCGTCGATGAGGGTGACGGAGAGGCCGCGCTGGGCCATGGCGGCACGGAGAGTCTCAGGATCGAAGTAGTGGCAGTGTTCATGCTTCCGGCGACAGCGGCAGTGCAGGAAGTTAGCCACGGCGATGGTCCCCGCCAGGTTGAGCAGGCGGGGCAACGCGGCCAGAGCAAAATCGTTATTATTACCCAGGCTGAGGTTAAAGACGCCCGAGCAGTAGGCCACATCGAAAGCCTGTGCGGCAAACGGCGGAGCGCTGAACACATCGGCGGCGAGGAGGCGGCGCTGCGGGCTACGGCGGCGGGCTTCGGAGAGGACGCCCAGGGTGATATCGGCGCCGACGTAGCGCACCGGGAAGCGATGTCGGTCGAGGAACGCCGCCAGGTCGGTCAGGCCGCAGCCGACGTCGAGCAGCCGGAGTTCCCGGCCGGCGGCAAAGGTCTGCCGCAACACGGCCAGCAGCACCGCAAAGCGGACCTCCTGGGCTTCACGGCTGGACCAGTCGAGGATATCATAGGTTTCGCGCTGCGGCGTGACGCGCGCCTCGTAGTGCCGTCGAATGCGATGGAGACGGTCTCCGGACATGCTTCATCCCACCTTTGGTCAGGCCCCCTCGGGAACGATCTCCGCCTGGGCCAGCATCCGGCGGTACAGCGTCTCGCCCTCCAAGGCAAGGCACCAGGGCAAGAGGGCGCCGCGGGAGTCGTAGTAGGCGACATCGAGCAAGCGCAGGAGCTGCAACACCCACTCAGCCTGGGCCTCAGCGAGGCGGCGGTCGAGGTCCTTGAGGCGTTGCCAGATGGCGGTGGCCTCGGGTCGGCGTTGCGGGTCGGCGGCGAGGCGGCGGCGTTCTGCGTCGAGCTCGGTGCGCTCGGCGCTCCAGGCCGCGAAACGCTGGCGCACGAGCGCCTCGCGTCGGCCGGGGTCACGCAGGGCCTCAAGGGTACACCGCGCCTCGGCCATGGCCGCCTCCAAGGCCGCGCCCACCTGCGCCGCGGGGGCTTCTTCGATACCCAGCGCCTGGCGTAGATAGGCGGGTGGGCGCACCAGGGTGTGGCAGCCGCGCCAGTGTTCGAGGAAGCGGAAGCGTACGCGCAGCACGGGTCGCGGGGTTTCGTCGAGCAGGCCGCGTTCGCGCAGGATGCGTTCAAAGGCATAGGCGGCAGGCATATAGAGCGAGCCCTGGTGCGGCAGGGCCAAGGTCGCGCCCTCGGGTCCCAGCCGGGCCTGGAGCACCAGGAGCAGGGCCTTCCCCGCCAGCGCGACCACGCCGTCGCGTTCCAGGTCGGCCAGGGGCAGGCGGCCGGCCGCCAGGGGCCAGCGTCGGTCGGCGGCTTCGAGGGCGCCCGTGCGCCACGCCGCCGCGCTGCGCAGCAGTCGGCCATTCTGCCGCAGGGTGACGAAGAAGGGCAGTTCGCCCTCCGACACGTGCAGCGGAGTCATCCCCGTGGCGGTCTGGTGCAAGGCGGCGTTGTAGGCGTCGGCCGCCTCGGGATAGCGTTCCAGGAAGAGTCGCAGCAGCGGGTCCGTGGCGGCCTGGTGACGCAGGGCAAAGCGCTCGGAGGTCAGCGCCAGACGGGTTGACGGTCCCA
The DNA here is from genome assembly GCA_903834675.1 of uncultured Victivallales bacterium. The sequence continues at coordinate 6,994 of CAILKC010000343.1, forward strand.
GGCTGGCCAGGAGCCAACGCCGGTAGAGTTCAGTGAGGGGCGCCTGGGGTTCACTCTCGAGGGTGCGCACCGCGAGGGAGCGCTGGCTGGCGAACCAGTCTTGCAGGCGCTGCCGGGGGCCGGGCTCAGGAAAGCGGTCAAGCAGGTCCTGACGGGCGTGGTCCAGGAGTTGCAGCACGAACGGCCCCGCCTCTGCCAGTCGCACATCGCCGATGAGGCGGTGCCAGCGCGGGTCGGCGGCGTAGCTGGACCCCACCAGTTGCCAGTTGTCCGAACCCGCCCAGCGCTCGTAGAGGCCGTCGACGCTGGTTTCGAGCAACCTGGCCAAGGCCGCCGTAGTGCGGCCGGTGTAGGGTTCGAGGGTGCGTACGTCGAGCGGCAGGCGTCCGAGCAGGTCGTGCGCAAACAGAGCTGCGCCCCAGTCCGAATGGCCGCCCCGGTAGGTGCGCTCAGGCAGCAGTGCCAGGCCGGTCTCGCCCGGCTGGGCGCCTTGCCGGCTGAAGGCGACATCGATGTCTTCGATGCAATGCACGCCCCGCAGACCGTGCGCCGCCAGGGCCTCGAGCTTCGGGATCGTGTCCCAGAGCGGGTGGCAATTCTGGTCGATGCTGATGTAGGGGGCGTCGGACATTCGGCCTTCGTCATTGATTGGGGAGCCGGCAGCGCAGTTCATGTACGAGTTCGAGCCGCAGAATCCCCGTGTAGATAGCCCGGGCGCGAGTCTCGAGGCAGACATCGACAAAGCCGCCGTCGGGCTTCACCACAAACCAGATGCGCAGGGTTTCCTCGCCGCGCACGTCGACCAGCACGGGCTCCCGGCCCGAGGTGTAGGCTTCCGGCCACTGCTGCGAGACCGCCGCGACGATGGCCGCCGCGGTCGAACCGGTGCCGCAGGCCAGCGTTTCGGCTTCCACGCCGAACTCGAAGGTACGCACTCGCAGGCGGCCGACCTCAAGGATTTGGGTGAAGTTGACATTGACTCCGCCCATGGCGGCAAAGGCCTCATGGTGCCGGAGAGCGGCGCCGCAACGGCCAACGTCCACCGGATCGACGTCGCGCACAAAGATCACGGCGTGGGGCACGCCGGTGTCGATGGTATGCACCGTCCAGGACCGGCTGCAGGCCCGTATCTTCTGGTTCAGGCGCAGGCTGTGGGGCTTGGGAACACAGACGCGGATGCGGGAGCAGTCGTCGTCGTTGGGACAGGCCTGCGCCGCGCCCGCGGCGGTCAGGATATCGACCTTCGGGCCGCGGACCAGTCCCTCGGTGAGGCACCAGTAGGCAAAGCAGGCCGTGCCGTTGCCGCAGAGACGCGCCTCGGAGCCGTCGGGCTCAAGGAAGCGGGCGACGATGTCGATGCCCTGGCCGCTGCCTTGGCCGGCAGCGAAGATGACGCCATCGGCGCCGACGCAGAGCCCGCGGCGGCAGAGGGTGCGCACCACCTCGGTCAGAGCGGGCGACTTCAGTAGTGCATCGTATTCGCCCCGCGTGTTGTCGATGCAGACGAAATCGTTGCCACCCGCCGTCATCTTGGTGAACATTACCGTATCGGGCAAGAGCTTGTCCATCAGAGCGTTCACCCTCCCATCGGCGTAACGCCTGGCCACCCCGTGCGGCCGGGTCACACCACCCTAGACCCAGGCGGTCGGCTCTGGTTGCGGACGCACCACGACGCTCGGCCGCCGCCAGGCTCAGCGCGGCGGGCGCCGAGCACGGCCGGGACGCTGGCCGTGCCGGGCTGCGGTGGTCGGCACCTCGACCCGTTCAAACAGCACCAGAATGCGGTTCGGATCGGTCTCGTCCAGCGCGATCTGCATTTCCTGCACCAGTTCGAAACCAAAATGCGCGGCGCTGGCCAGGGCCGCCTGACGCTCCTGTTCCGCGAACGAGGGGCCCTTGAGCAGCAGCAGGAAACCGTCAGGCCGGACCAGCGCGTCAGCTTCGGCGAGCACATCCTCGGCCGGCCCGACAGCGCGGGCCGTCACCAAGGCGCAAGCGCGGGCCAGGTCCGGCCGCGCATGGGCTGCCTCCCGCCCGCGGAAGGCGGCGGCCTCGGCGTCGCGGCAAGGCGTCAGCCGAATGGCCTCAGCCAGAAAGGCCGCTTTTTTGCCGCGGCTGTCCAGGAGCACCCAGTGCCGGTCGGGCAGCCAGGTCAGCAGCGGCAGGCCCGGGTAACCGCCCCCCGACCCCAGGTCCAGACAAAGGTCCCCCGGCGCGGTCAGTTCGGTGGCGGGCGCCAAGGCCGTAAGCGAATCGAAGACGTGGAACTTGAGGTACTCGGCGGGGGTGGTCAGCCGGGTCAGGTTCAACCAGCTATTGACCCCGATAAGGTGGCTGTAGAGCGCCTCGAGGACCTGATGCTGCGCCTCGTCCACCGTAATCTCGAGGTCCGCACAGGCGGTGAGAAACCACTGCCAGGGCTCGCCGTCGAGCGCCAGGCGCGGGTAGGCCTCGGGCTTCAGCAATTCGGGGTCCAGCTCTCGCGGGTTCATGTCTTCGCCTGGTTCAGCGGCGATACCGTGTGCAAGCGCAGTTCGGGGTGCTTTTCCTGGAAGTAGGTCACACTCCAGGCATCGGGGAAGAGCAGCACGACCGCGTCCGAGATATCCGTAGCCAGGCGCACATTGGCGCCCAGGTACCCATCGCCAAAGGCGGCGCTGTCTGTACCCGGATCCAGCCAGCGGATCTCGTGATAGGGGGCATTTTCGAGGCGGGATTCTGCGCCGTACTCGCTCTCGAGGCGGTAGCGCACCACATCGAACTGCAACTGGCCCACGGCCCCGAGCAGTGGCACGCGCTGCTGGCCCTGGCCGACCTGGAAGACCTGGATCACCCCCTCATCCAGCAACTGATCCAGCCCGGCGCGAAACTGCTTGTACTTCGAGGGCGAGGGATTGTGCAGGTAAGCGAAGACCTCGGGGGCAAAGCGCGGAATCTCGCGGAACAGCAGTCCGGGGATGGTGGTAAAGGTATCGCCAATGCGGAAGCCGCCGTGGCTGACCAGGCCGACGATGTCGCCCGGGTAAGCGCGCTCGACGCTCTCGCGCTCCTGGCCGAAAAGCCGTTGCGGATAGGAGAGGCGCAGCGGCCGACCGTCGCGCGGGTTGGGCACCACCATGTCCTTCTCGAAGACGCCGGAACAGACGCGGATGAAGGCCAGGCTGTCGCGGTGGTTCGGATTCATGTTCGCCTGCACCTTGAAGACGAAACCCGAGAACTCGGGCCGCCCCGGCTCGATCGGCCCCAGGGGCGACGGCCGGGCGCAGGGCGGGATGGCGTGCTGCACGAAGTAATCCAGCAGCAACTGCACCCCAAAGTTATTCATGGCGCTGCCGAAGAACACCGGCGTCAGCTCCCCGGCGCGAACCTGCGCGTCATCGAACTGCGCCCCGGCGCCCGCCAGCAGGTCCAGGTGGCCCAGCCACTCGCCGTAGCGGTCCGGGTGAATCATGTCCGCGATGCGCGGGTCGGTCGCCCCGGTCACCTCGACCATGGCCCGCGTGCTGCCCTTGGCGACGCTCTCGAACAGGTGCAACTGGTGCGTCAGGCGGTCGTAGACGCCGCGGAAGTCAGGGCCGTCGCCCAGCGGCCAGGTCACCGGATAGGCATGAATCCCGAGCACGTTTTCCAGTTCATCGATCAGGGCCAGGGGATCCCTCGCCGGCCGGTCCATCTTGTTGACAAAGGTGAAAATGGGGATTCGACGCAACCGGCAGATCTCAAAGAGCTTACGGGTGCGCTCCTCGATGCCTTTGCCAGCGTCGATGACCATGACCACGCTGTCCACCGCGGTCAAGACCCGGTAGGTGTCCTCGCTGAAGTCGCGGTGTCCGGGTGTATCGAGCAGGTTCACCACGTAGCCGCCGTAGTCGAACTGCAATACGGTGGACGAGACCGAGATCCCGCGCTCCTGTTCGAGCTTCATCCAGTCCGACGTGGTGGCGCGCTGATTTCGCCGCGAGCGCACCGACCCGGCAAGCTGCACCGCGCCGCCATAGAGCAACAGCTTCTCGGTGAGCGTGGTCTTCCCGGCGTCCGGGTGGGAAATGATGGCGAACGTCCGCCGCCGCTGAATCTCTCGAAGCAGGTCGTCGTTCATGGGTGTGTCGTGCCGACTCTGGGCTTAGAGGACCACTCAGGCGCGGTCAGATAAGGCCGCCCGGCGCCGCCAAAGCATCCCCACGGGGAAGGCCCACACTATAGCCTCGGCAACGCCGCGGGCAACCCGGTTTCGGCGTCAGGGCAGGGCTGTTACAAGAAAGAGCCCCCGCTAGATCTGGCAGGCGACTGCCATGATGCAGCTTGCCGCCCTGGAGCCCGCGATGCCCAGCCCGTTTCGGGCGGGTTCGCGGTATCCCGCCGCCGCCCTGGAGCCCGCGATGCCCAGCCCGTTTCGGGCGGGTTCGCGGTATCCCGCCGCCGCCCTGGAGCCCGCGATGCC
>CAILKC010000344.1 GCA_903834675.1 uncultured Victivallales bacterium
GGCCGTCCGCACCCGCTCACTGCCGCGCTCCACCAGCGGCGATGCCATGAAGATCCCAAAATCCACCGTCAAGCCGACCACCAGCACCGCCGCCAAGGCGTTGAATAGGTTCATCGGCAGATGAAACAGCCCCATGGCGCCAAGCATCACCACGATGCCGGTCACAAACGGCAGCGCCGCGGCGGCTACCTTCGCCGGAGAACGAAACAACCACGCCAACAGCGCCAACGTCAACACGACCGCCAAACCCAGAAACAGCAGAAACGAGCGCATGATGGTCGTGGTCAATTCCTGGGCGAAGCGTTGCCCCGAGGCGCGGCTCGTTCCGGCTGGCAGGGGCAGCGCTGCCAGGCGCTCGTCGTCCGGCACCAGGCTGAGGATGCGCACCTGCCCGGGCCGCACGGTGATCAGCATCTCGACCAGGTCTCCCAGCCCGGCACGACGCAACAGCTCCGGCGAAACGACCCCAGGAAGCCGGGCCAGACTCTCGTTGAAAGGCGCAAACACCGACTCGGTAAAGCCCGCTGTCACGGCCTCACGACGCAAGACCTGGAGTTGCCGCAGCGCTTGCGGCGCCGCCCAGTAACGCTGCCAGCGCTCCTGGTTGCGGGCCTGCGTCGCGGCCGACGGCAACAGGGGCGCCAGGCTCACCAGCTCGCCCGGCTGGTAGATCCGCGCCGCGCTCGCAAAGAACTCTTCGTTGTACCGCAGCGCCGTCTCCAGGTCGGCGCCCTCGCACGCCACCAGGGCGCGCGCGCCAGTTTGCCCCCAGGTCTTCTGTACTTCGAACTCGTCCTCCTTGGCTGCCGCGGGCTCGACCCCCAGGTGCCGCAGCTCGCCATCCACCTTTACCCTGAAGGCGAAAACGGTCCCCACCACCATCACCGCCGCCCAGACCCCCAGCACCAGGCGCCGGGGCAGGCGCCACTCCGGCACCAGCCAACCCTGGCGGCCGAGAGTCGCGCCGACTTCGCCGGCCGGGATGATCTGGGGCAGCACCACAAAGGACAGGACGGTCGACAGAACAATGCCAAGGATCGCCAGAACCGCCAGTTCCCGTTGCCCCGGCATCGGCGACAACAACAGCAACGCAAACGCCGCCAACGTCGTCAAAGCGCAGAACACGATGGGGCGTACCACCTCCAGCAACCGCTCCCGGCGCCGGGACGCCGGAACGCCGACCAAGGTGTAGTAGACGTGAATGCCACTGTCATCGCAGACGCCCAACAAGACGGCACCGAAGCCCAGGGTGAGCATCGACAGGTCAGGACGGAAGAACGACAGCAACGCCGCCGCCAGACAGACCGCTACCTGCGGCAACACCAACACCACCACACTCGACTGCCAGAGACGCAGAAAAAGCGCCAGCACCAGCAGGTTCCCGATCAGGGCCGCGGCGAAGACCACCCGCAGGTCCCGCAGGATGGTGTCGGCGTTGGCGACGGCGTAGCGCTGTCCGCAGACCACCCGCGCCCGGATGCCAACCGGCACCTCCTCGGCCAGAACCGTACGCAGCGTGGCCAGCAATGTCCGGCTGCCACCACTGTCGGTCAGCGAGACGTCACTCTCCGCCATCACCAGGGCCGCCCGACCGTCCGGGGTCACAAAATGCCCGGAGCTCAGGCGTAGGTTCGGCACCACTTGTAGAGAGCGCAACTGGCTCAGCAATAGGCCAGCCATATCGAACGGATCCCGGCGCAGGCGCTCCTTGATGCCCCAGCCCTCGGGTGAGAGCAGACGCTGATACCAGTCCTCGACGCGCTGCCGCAAGGCTATGTCAGTGCTCCGCGACGTTACCGCCGCGGCAATATCCTCCGTGAAGTAGCCCGGTAGATGCTCCAGCAGCAGCCTCACCGGCGCTGCGGCGTCGCCCGCCGACGGACCGCTGCGCGCAGCCCGGAAGGGCGCCGACTGCAGCCTCCCGCACACCGCGTCCGCAACCCCGGTCAGACGCTCGGTCGTCAGCCCCGCGTCCTCGGCATGCAGACTGATCAGAATCCGGCGGCTGAATGGCGAAGAACGCAGGAGCTCAAACTGCTGCTGCAGCTCCGGGCCGTCCGGAATCATCAGCCGGACGTCCTCGCTGAAGTGCAGGGTCGACAGACGCAACGTCGCGGCGCCAGCCAGCAGCAGCAACCCCAGAAGAATGAGTCCACGCCGGTAACGTGCGACCAAGATGAACCTGCTCACGCTAAGAACGTCAGCCGCCGCCTCAACGGAAAAGCGCCCGGTCCAGTTCCCGGTTGAACTCCACGTTCCGGAAGGCGATCTCCGTCGTGTCGCCGCCCGGCTCCCGCAGGGTGACCGCCTCAACCTGCGTTCCGCCCTGGGCAAAACGCACCGTCACCGTCGCTATGAACGCCTTGGCATCCTGGCGCAGAGGGCGCAGTTCGAGCGTGACCGGCGCCGTACCCAGGATGCGGACGTCATACTGCCGACGAATGGCGTCAAGATCCGCGGTGATCCAAGTCATGATGTTGGCGCAGACCTCCTGCAGGATGGGAAGGCTCTCGTTCTGCACCCGCTCGGACTTGCCGGTGCGCTGATGCCAACGCATCACCTGGGCCCCGTCCGTGGCAAACCCCGATTCCACCGGTCGAAGGACTTCCCAGCGCAGACACGCCGGCCGGGCAAAGAACAACCGACCCTCCGAGACCACGGGCTTGCTCAGCAACGCTATCGTCTTCGTTTCGCTGAAGTCGCAACACACCGTCCTCACCTCGGCCGCCGCCGTCCGAATCGCCTGCAACGCCTCCGCTTCCCCAGGCGCCAGAACCCCGGGCGCCACGCCGTCGGCCCCCCAGGCCAAGCCGCCCACGAACAGCCCCCACAGTGCTGCCACCCGGATGTAGACGGATTGTCTCAAGGCCATGTGCCCCGTCCTGGATCGCGCCCACTCGCTCAGTCGACGAAAGCGCTGAGGTCATCAAAGAGGTCGGTCTCGAACAGCACTTCCCGGAACTGCCTGAGGTCCTCGTGAAACACCCGGCTGTTGTCGTACACCCGGAAGTGCTGGCTGAGCTGCTGGTGGATGCGCTTGGTCCCATGGCCAAGCCCGGCGGCATGGCGGAACGTCAACGCCTGCATCTGCGCCAGCATCTCCACCGTCAGCACATGGGCGGCATTCGATACCGCCCGCAGCGCCTTGCGGGCGGCCACCGTGCCCATGCTGACCACATCCTGGTTGGAGGCATTGCAGGAGATCGAGAGGGTGCTGACCGGATTCGCCAGTTGCCGGTTCTCTGCCGTGGTCGACGTCGCCACGTACTGCGCCCCCATGAACCCCATACTCAGGCCCGGGGTTCCCGCTATCAACTGCTCCGGCAGCCCGTCGTTGAGCTTGGGGTCCAGCAACTTGTTCAGGCGCCGTTCGGACAGCGTGCATAGGGTCGCAACCGCCATGCACAAACTGTCCATCGCAAAGGCGACGCTCTGGCCGTGGAAGTTACCCCCGTGCAGGATCTTCTGCTTCTCCGGAATCACCAGCGGGTTGTCGTTCGAAGAGTTCGCCTCGGTGCTCAGCGTGCGCAACCCCGCCTGCAAGGACTCGTATACCGGCGCCAGAACCTGCGGCGTGCAGCGGATCGAGTAGACGTCCTGCACGCTGACCGTCGTCTCGAACACCGCCCCGCCGTGGGCCTGCGCCCGGATGCGACCGTGAGTCCCGGCGCGCTCGGTGATGTTGCTCGAGCCATGGTAGAGCTGCCGTACGGCCCTGGCCACCTCGGCCTGCCCGGGGTGAGGCTTGAGCCGGTGCAGGTCCTCGTCAAAAGCGTCGTCCAACCCCCCGAAAATCTCCAGCGCCATCGCCGCGGTGACGCAACTGAGGTTGAACAGCCGTTGCGCCCCGGCCAGAGCGAAGGCCCCGATGGTGGTCATGGCCGAGGTGCCGTTGATCAACGCCAGGCCTTCCTTGCTGGTCAGACGCAGCGGACTGAGCCCTTCCGCGGCCAGCGCGGCGGCAGCGCTACACCACTGGCCGCGGTAGTAGACCTGGCCCTCGCCCAAAATCGGCAGGGCCATGTGCGCCAGATGCACCAGATCACCCGAGGCCCCCACACTCCCGCACTCCGGAATGCGCGGCACAATCTCCCGGTTGATCAGCTCCTTGAGAAACTCGAGCAGCTCCACCCGCACGCCGCTGTACCCCTTGACCAGCGTGTTCAGCCGCACCGCCAGTATGCCCAGGGCAATCTCCGCCGGCAGCGCCTCCCCCAGGCCCGCGGCATGACTGCGAATCAGATTCTCCTGCAAGAGCTCCAGTTGCTCCTGGCTGATCACCTTATTGCACATCGGACCGAAGGAGGTGTTGACCCCGTAGACGACGTGGCCCGCCGCCAGCCTGTCCTCCAGCAGCCGACGACTGCGGCGACAGCGCTGCAACGCCTTCGTCCCCAAGGCAACCTGCCGGGTCCCCCGGCCAATCGCCACGATATCCGCCACCGCCAGGCTGTTGCCGTCCAGCGTCAACGTCACCGGTTCATTCATCGTTGATTCCACCCCACCGCCACGCCCACGGACTGCTGGTCACCGAGCCGCCCGGACTTCACCCCCGACGCGCTCATTCCGTCACGCCCCCCGCGCGCTGCCGCAAGTCAAAGAAGCGCACTGCCTTGCGTTTGTCCGGCTGCAGCGTCCGGGCACGCACCTCCGCCACGCTCTGACAGACGACCTCGGGCTTGACTCGTACCTGAGCCCGAATCTCGTCGGCGATGCGCTCCGCCTTCACCCCACAGCCCTCGGCCAAACCCACCACCACCCGAATCTGGTCGCTCAGATCAAAACCGGCCCGCACCTCGATGTAGTAGTCCTGCACATAGGGCAACGCCTGGATCGCACTGAAGATCGCCGGCGGAAACACCGTGGTGCCACGGAACTTCAGCATCTCGTTCTTGCGACCCAGAATCGGCCCCAGACGCGGCGAGTAACGCCCACAGGCGCAACGCTCCTCATGCAGCTGGGCCACGTCGCCGGTGCGAAAGCGGAACAACGGCGTACCGGTCACCTGCAGAGGCGTGGCCACAACTTCACCTGCGGTCCCCGCCGGAACCGGCCGACCCTCGTCATCCAAGATCTCTAGAACCAGCAAGTCCGGGTGCAGATGCCCCCCGCACCCCTGCGCACAGTCCGCCAAAGCCGTCGCCAACTCGGTGGTCGCATAGGTGCCGTAAACCTCTGCCTGCCAAGCCTGCCGCAGCCGCTCGCCAAGCGCCGACAAGGCCAGGTCCCGGCGGCGAACCGGCTCGCCGATGCAGACCAGGCGACGGACGCCGCAGCCCGCCGACCCAACCCCCATCTCCCCCAGACGCTCCGCCAGAGCCAACATGAAGGTCGGCACCCCAACCAACGTCGTCGGACGGTACTCCTGCACCACTCCAGCCAGCATGGCCACACTGCTCGAACCCGCCCGGATGACGGTGGCGCCAATGCGGCTCAAACCCAGGGCATAGGCAAAACCTGCCATGAAACAGCGATCCAAGGCCGCCGCTACCGTGACCCTCTCCCCGGCCGTTACCCCAACCGCCCGAAACGAGATCTCCTCGTTGTAGGCAAAGCGGCCGATATCATGCGCCGTCTGAAACAGCGCCACCGGCTTCCCCGTCGTCCCCGAGGTCAGGCAAAGATCCGCCACCGCATCCGCCCCGACGCAGAGAAACCGGTCACCGGCCAATTCCAGGTCACGCTTGGCCGTCAACACCGGCACCCGCCCGAGATCATCTAGGTCATGCAAGGCTTCCGGAACTAGCCCAATCTCGGCAAAGCGCGCGGCGTAGTGCGGAGAATGGCTAAGCAGATAGGCAATGTGCTCGCGCAATAGAGACAGCTGCGTGGCCCGCAACTGCGCCGGCTCGCTAAACTCAAAATCCGCCGCCACCCGCGGCCTGTAGTCAAAAAGGGCGGTCATGTTCGTCTCTGCTCGACCGGTCACCGCAGCCCGAGGCGTCGGCCGCTCCGCCGAGACCCCCATCCCCCAAGGCTGCTAAGGAACGCTCCGCCCCGTGCTTTATGCAGTCTGCTACCCGTAACCCAGTCCGCCAGGCGTGTCAGTCAAGTGAGGCTCTTGCAGAACCCCCCCAACGCCTCGCGAACCGCGATGGAGGGCGAGCGGCCACAGGCGCGAAGGCGCCCGCGAGCCGAGGGTTCTGCAAGAGCCTCACGTTAATACCGACGGCAGCGCGGGCATTACAGCACGTCCGGCACCGCATTCCGACGGTGTTGAAACATAGCGAGCCGGTAACGGGTTTCAATGGCGCTTCGTGACGCCACCCTGGCCGACCAGGAGCCCCGTGGAAAGGGGGAATTCGAGGCGAGTTAGGCCGACCCACACGCCGACGGGCCGCCAGCCCGGATGCGCCTCTGTCGAGGACGGCTGATCCGGGCCCGCCGGGAGACCCTCTGCCGACGACTCCGGCGCGGCGACTACGAACGCTCTCAGAGGTTCTGGCGGACGTACGCGCTGACCTCCCGGGCCAGGTTGTCCAACATCACGTTGTCGGACCCCCCAACCGTCCAGGCGCCTGCCATGGCGTTGCCGACCCGGTAGAACTCCGGCTCGGCCACCACCGCACCCGTCTTGGCGTTGCGAAAGGTCACCCGCAAACGCACATTCGAGTTACCCGCCATGGCGCCCGCCATGAAACGCGCGCCGCCCCCGATGAACCTGACCTCGGTGAGCAGCGGCTCGATCAGCAACGCTTCACCCGCATCCGCTTTCACCCCCTCGGCCTCGGCGCCGACCTTCAACTGCGGGAAGATGCCACGCATCTCGGCCAGCAGCACCAGCTCAATCCGCGCCGCGGCGCGCTTGTTGATGTTGCTCCCGTCGTAGGGCGGGGCGATGATCAACGCCGTCAACCCCACCGCCTGGAAAGCCGAGAGGTTGACCGCCGCTCGAGGCTGCGTCGGCGCCTCTGGCGCCGGGGCGAGGTTGGCCCTGGCCACGCGGTTGCGCTCGGCCCGAATGGCCCTGGCCTCGCGGTTGCGCTCAGCCCGACTCGGCCGGGGCTCGCCCGACGTCGAGCGACAGCCGCTGCCAAACACCGCCGTCGCGACCACCACGGCCACCGCCACTGCCCATGCCCGTTTGCCCGTCATCGTCTGCTTCCTCCGTCTTGCTTACGCCTCGACCTCACACCTGTCCGCCCGCCAACCCGGCGAGGGCAAGAAGCAACCCTCACGCCAGCGCTTCGTAGTCGATCTCCATGAACTCGGCTACCTCCGGCAGCCAACGCTCCTGCACAAAGCCGACATGCGCCGGGTCGGCGCTGTAGCGCTGGTAGGCCGCGGCGTCGGCAAACTCCATGGAGAAGCCAAAAGTGAACGCATTCTTCGGGCTGGTCTGGCGCAGTTGCTCGAAGCGCTGCACGCCGGGGATGAGCGCCAGCTGCCTGGCCGTGGCGAGAAAATCCCGCTCGGCGGCGGACCCACGCGGATGCTTGAGCCGAAAGACGACGGTGTGACGAAGTGCAGGAGCTTGCATGGTGAATGTCCTATCGCTGTCCTAGCCTTGGCCCAGCCTGTCGGTCCAGAAGGCCACTTGACGCGCTACCTGAACCGGAGCCGTGCCGCCGGTGAGGTCCCGCCCCGCGACGCTGCGCTGCGCCACAAAAAGCGTCAGGCACTCCCCCTCGGCCAGCGGAATGCTCTCCTGCATCTGCGCCAGGGTGGCCTGGTCCAGCCCGATGCCCCGCGTCGCACAAGCGCTCACGAAACGACCGACCATGTGATGGGCGTCGCGGAAGGGCACCCCCCGACGCACCAACCACTCGGCCAGGTCCGTGGCCATCAACGCCGGATCGGCCGCCGCTCGCTCCATCACCTCAGGCCGAAGCGTCGCCGACGCCATCATCGGCGCCAGGGTGACCAGGATCATGCTCATCGTGTCGATGGCGTCGAAGAGCCCCTCCTTATCCTCCTGCAAGTCGCGGTTGTAGGTCAACGGCAACCCCTTAAGCACCACCAGAATACCCATGAGGTGCCCGAAAATGCGCCCCGTCTTGCCGCGTACCAGCTCCGCTACGTCCGGGTTCTTCTTCTGCGGCATCAGGCTGGACCCGGTGCAGAAGGCATCGTCCAACTCGAGGTAGCCAAAGCGCTGGCTGGCCCAGAGAATCACATCCTCGGCCAGCCGGGAACAGTGCATGGCAGCCAGGCTCAGGCAGGCCAGAAACTCGACGATGTAGTCGCGATCGGCCACCGCGTCCATGCTGTTGCGCAAGACCTCATCGAAGCCCAGCTCGCGGGCGGTAAACTCGCGGTCCAGAGGCAGAGTGGAACCGGCCAGGGCGCCGGCGCCCAACGGCGAGCGGTTCAGGCGCCGTCGGCAGTCCTGCAGGCGCTCGCGGTCACGTTCGAGCATCTCGACGTAGGCCAGCAGGTGATGGGCGAAGAGCACCGGTTGCGCATTCTGCATGTGGGTCAGTCCCGGCAGGATGGCGGGACCAGCCCGGCGCGCCAGAACCAGCAAACCACGCTGCAGGCCTTGCAGCAACTCGCCGAACCGGTCGGCTTCAGCCCGCAGGTAGAGCCGCTCGTCGGTCGCCACCTGGTCGTTACGGCTGCGGCCCGTATGCACTCGGGCACCCGTGTCTCCCAGCCGTTCGATCAGGGCGGCCTCAAGATTCATATGCACATCCTCGCGGTCTGTGCGCCAGATGAACTCGCCCCGCTCGATGCGCTCCCGGATGGCGTTCAGCTCGGTCTCGATGGCCTGCGCGTCCGCCACCGCGATAATGCCGACGTGCGCCAGCATGCGCACGTGGGCGATGCTGCCCTGGATGTCATACGCATACAGACGTTTGTCATAGCCCACGGAGGCCGAAAAAGCGGCGACCGCCTCATCGGTTTCCTTGCTGAAGCGTCCACTCCACAGGGCCATCTCCGCATCCTCCGTCACCGCACTGCCAACGGCTCACTGCCCACGGTTCCCCTGACTCAGGGAGAGGTCGCGTGGTTGGGCTCACGGCGGGTGATGCACTCGAGAATGTGCGCCGCCGCCGTGGTAATCTGCCCGGGGCTGAAGCCCGCCCGCGCCAACTCCTTATAGAACGACTCCGCCAGCAGCCGCACTACTTTGTTCGGATTGTTCAGCGACGAAATCATCAGCTGCTGAGCCTGGTCACGGCGTCCCGCCTCTTGCCGGTTGGCCTCGATCAGCTCCTGCGAATGCTGCGCAAAGTTCTGCCGCAGGTAGTCATACACCTTGCCATTCTCAATCATCAGCGCGGCAAACGGCGCAATCAGCCCGAAGAGCTTGCGGGGGATCGGGTCGAAGCCGGGCGCCGCGGTGCGCGACTTGCCCGTGATCAGAATGCCGATGCGCTCGCCCTTGACGCAGATAGGCGCCACCAGAACGGGGAAGCCGATGTCCTTGATCCCCGCCTCAATCCAGTTGATCTGGTGCAGAAAACGCACATTCCACAGAATGCCCTTGAGCCGCTCTGGCACCACTAGCGGGTGGCCGACGCGGATGTTCTGGCCGCTGATGCCGACGCAGGTGCGCACGATCAACTCATGCCGGTCCTCGTCGCGCATCAGCAACACGGTCTGATCGGTCGCCATCAACTCGCCCGTCATCCGCGCAATGTGCTGCAGCCCCTCGTCCAGCGTGTGCGGCACGGTCAGGGCGGCAGAGAGAATCCGCAGCACCCCCAGACTGGTCTCGAAATCCATGCCGCTGCTCATAAGCCTAGCTCCCCTGCGGCGACGCCGTCACCGGCGCCGCGGTTCGAATGACGATCTCTTCGAGTACAACCCGCTCCGACACGCTCGAGGTAATGCACCTGAGGTATGCATCGCGTGCCGCGCGCACCGCCTCGATCAGTTCCACCCCCGAATAGGCCTCGGCATCCATGGCCAACGCCTTGGCGCGGTAGGGACTGCCGGTCAGCGCCGCCAGGCCGTCAGCCAGACAGGCCTGCCGCTCCTCGGCGCTGGCACGCTGCACCGCACTCAGCACCGCGGCCGGGGTCCGCAGTCCCCGCTCGTTCATGAACACCTTGACCTGCAGCAGCTCCCGGAAGTACTTGGCCGTCTGGGCCAGCAGCAACCGCGCCCCCTGGCCGTCGTCGCGACTCTGCTCGAGCAACACCTGGATAACGCGCAGAGCCTCGGTCACATTGCGCCGACCCAGCGCATTCGTCAACGCCCACGACAATTCCTCCCCCGCGCCCACGCAAACCTGCTCCGCGGCGGCGCGGGTGATGGGCTGCTCGGGGCCGCCGACATAACAGATCAGCTTCTCAAGTTCGCCCTCGATGCGACCGGTGTCGGCGCCGATTACATCGGTTAGGAATTCGGCCACCTCGTCGGCCAGCCGGACCCCCTTCTCCGCGGCCCGCCGACAGATGACCTCGCGCATATCACCGCGCCACTCCTTGCCGCGCAGCGTTGGCCGGGTACAGACGACCACCCTGCCCTTGGCGGCGCAGGCGCGGCTCAGAGGTTTGTCCGCCGCGGCCCCAGGCCCGTCCATGACCAGGGCGATGTCCGCCGGGAGGCCCTTGCCGATACGCTCCGCCAACTCCCGCAGCGCGCCCGCCTCGGCCGTCTTGGGCGTAGCGCTCGCGCTCTCGCCCCCGAAACCGGAAAAACCCCGCAGCCAGACCGTCTTGCGCGTCCCCAGGAAAGGCGGCGACTGCAGGGAACGCATGACCTGGCGCAAGAGCTCGGCCAGGTCCAGGCCATCCCGTTCCCGCAGGATGTCCAGGCTGAAGGCGTCGGGATGGTCACCTGCTACCTGGCGGATGACCTGGGCCACCTCCGCCTCGATCATGGCGACGTCGTCCCCGGTCACCAGCACCACGTTGGTCTGCGCGTCGCCGTTCATGGAGCCCCTGGGCGGCTCACCAGAGCCGCAGTCCGTTGATGATCACAAACAACACCAGCGCCCCGACCGCCGACACGATGGCGCTGCAACGCTCCGCCGCCAACAGCCACACGGGCGCGTTCCGCACCACCGCCAGAACCCCCCGTTCGCGATCGCGGTGGGCCACCCACAGGCCGATCCCCGCCGCCGCCAGATCCTTCAGCAATAGCAGCAGGCAGAGCAGGGGCACAACCCTCACCCACCACAGGTGCGCCAGCACCACCAACTCCAGGCATAGCATCCCCAACTGCAGCAGCACCCGCTGCGTAAAGGCCCGCACAAAACGCAATTCGCTGGGCGTGCCCTCCGGCTTCTGCCCCAGCACCAACGCCTCAACCCCCATCAGCAACGCCGGCTCGGCCTCAACGACCATGCGCTGCAGCGGGTTGCCCCACACCGCAATGCGGATCCCGAAGACCACGATGAACCAGAGGCCAAAAGAAACCAGAATCACACGCTGCCATCCTCTCCTGTGTCAGGCCAATCCCTGCTGCTTCCCGAGCGCCATACGCACCCTAACATACTCCGCCATGACGCCCCCCCCAAACTCACCCGCAACCACCCCAAGCCGACTTGACCGGCCCGCTTCCGCTCTTAGCTTACGCCCCCGAATCCCTTGCGGTTGAAGGCGTACTCGTGGAGTCCCTCATGCAGCTTCCGGCGGACGTGCTCCTGGCCCTGCGCTATCTGCGGCCAAAACGGACCTTCATCTCCGTCATCACCCTGCTGAGCATTATCGGTCCGGCCCTCGGCGTGGCCATCCTTATCATCGTCACCTCCGTCATGAGCGGCTTTGATGAGGACATCCGCAACGGCATCCTCAGCGTGCAGGCCCATGTCTATGTCAACCCCGCCGCGGGCCAGACCGCCATCCCCGAACCGGCCGCCATCATCAAGACCCTCGCCGCCGCCGGGGTGTGCGCTGCCCCCGTCATCGAGGGCCCGGTGCTCATTCAGGTCCGCAATGGCTCCAGCGTCAAAATGGCCAAGGGCATCCGCCCGGAACTCGAGAAGCAGGTCACCAACATCGCCAGCAATGGCCGTTTCAGTGGCCGTTTCGAGATCCACGAAGGCGAGGCCATGATCGGTTCGGCGATGGCCCAGGAACTCGGGCTGAAGATCGGCGACGAACTGCTGATCCACGCCCCGCAGCGGCTCACCGGCAACATCACCTGGCAGGACGATGGCAACCTCCGGGTCAAAGAGCCCGACGAGGTCTATGTGCCCGAGTCGGTCCGCATCACCGGCATCTTCGCCATGGGCGTCTATGACTTCGATAACGGCCTGATCCTGCTGCACCTGGACCAGGCCGCCGAACTCTTCGGCCAGGACTGGGGCAGCGCCACCAGCATCCACGGCCGCGTCCCCGATCCCTTCCGCATGGAGGCCCTGCTGGCCAACCTGCGCGCCGAGCTGCCGCAGTACACCGTGCGCAGTTGGCAGGAGGCCAATCAACTCCTCTTCGGAGCCCTGCGCGTCGAGAAGACGCTGATGGTATTTCTGCTGACCTTCATCGTCGTCGTGGCCTCCTTCGGGATCGCCGGGACGCTGATCACCGTCGCCGTGCAGAAAACCCGCGAGATCGGGGTGCTGAAGGCCATGGGCATGAGCCGAGCCCTGGTGGCGCGCATCTTCCTCCTGGTGGGCGGCATTATCGGCTGCATCGGCACCCTCATCGGCGTCGGCCTGGGACTGCTGGTCATCCGTTACCGAGATGCCATCGCTACCGTGCTCAGCCGGGGCATGGGCGTCGATGTCTTCCCGCCCGAACTCTACCACCTCACCCAAATCCCCGGCAAACCCATGGCTCTCGACGTGACCCTGATCACGCTCATGTCCCTGGTCATCTGCATCCTCGCCTCCCTGATCCCCGCCGTCTACGCCTCGGCCCTGTCCCCGGCCCGCGCCTTGCAGGAGGAGAACTGACCGTGGCCGACCGTCCCGCCAACCCCTCTGCCGTCGGCGCTGCCTCCCCCGTCTTCCGCGTCGTTGACCTGCAGCGCCACTTCCGTCTGGAGAAGCACCGCATCGAGGTGCTGCGCGGCGTCTCCTTCACCGTGGCCCCCGGCGAATGGGTTGCCCTGGTCGGCCGCAGCGGCAGCGGCAAGACCACGCTCCTGCACCTGCTCGGTGGCCTCGATCGGCCCAGCGCCGGCGACATCGTCTGCCTGGGACAGTCCTTCAGCAGTATGACCGAACGCCAACGCACCAGCCTGCGCCTGCACCACCTCGGCCATGTCTTCCAGCGCTACCACCTCTTCCCCGAACTCAATGCCCATGAGAACGTCGTGCTGCCCGCGCTGCACTGGGGCTGGGACCGCTCGCGTGCCTACGACCGCGCCGCCGAACTGCTCGGCGGTTTCGGCCTCGGCGAGCGCCTCCGCCACCGCCCCCAGGAACTCTCCGGCGGCGAACAGCAGCGCGTCGCCCTGGCCCGGGCCTTGATGAACGAACCGGATATCATCCTGGCGGACGAACCCACGGGTAACCTCGACGTCGCCGCGGGCAAGGAAATCATCACCCTGCTGGAAGACCTCCACAAGGTGGCGGGCAAGACCATCGTCATGGTCACCCACGATCTGGACCTGGCCCAGCGCGCCGACCGCACCCTGGTCATGCGCGAAGGGCGGGCCCTGTCCGTGCCTCCCGGCCGCCGTGCCGACCTCGGCCCGCCCCCCCTCCGCGCTGCCTCCTGATCCTGCAAGCCTCAACAGGCTCTTGCAGAACCCGCGGCTCACCAGCATCCCGTCGGCTCCAATGCGCTTGCCGCCCGGAAAGAGAAACCGCCCTGCGACGCTCTCGGGCGCAGGTCAGTTCCGTAGGAGTTTGCTGGTATAGAACCGCAGAAGGTCGAGGGCCTGCCCGCCGTGGTGGGTCGAGAGACGAGTGTCCGAGTCCCCCCCCGTCGATTCGATCCCGATTTCAATCTCGATCCGCCATCCCACCGCTACGGTTTCGCGGCGGCAC
>CAILKC010000345.1 GCA_903834675.1 uncultured Victivallales bacterium
CGACGCAGCGGCGCCCTCCAACGCCCGGAGTCCGCCATGGCAGACTCCGGGCGGAATGGGAAACGCCTGGTGTCATACGAGGTTGCGGCAAGTCTCATACAAGCAGGATCCCCGGTTGGTGCCGGACCTGACCGCCAGAGAACTCCGCTGCCCCGGCAGGGGATTCTGCCATTCGTCATGGGTCTTTGGTCATTCGACATTCTGCGGTTCTCATACCAGCAAACCCCTACGGAGCTGACTTGCGCCCCTTCAGCTGCATGTACTTGCGGGGATGTAGTTTCGGTGCTACATTCCTGACTGGTCAGGTTGGTTGAGTCGATTCTTCCTAGGGACAGGCGATGCATGACCTGCTGACAGCCTTGCTGGAACTGCAGGAACTCGAGATTGTGCTCGAGGAGTCGCGCATCGTGCATGGGGATTCTGTGCTGGCGTCCGCCGCCCGGGTCGAGAAGCGGGTCAAGACGCTACGGCAGTCGGTTTCGGTGGGCGAACTACGGCGGTACGACGCCTTGCGGCGCGGCGGGCCCGCGGTGGTGAAGGAGCACGACGGAAGCTGTGGGGGGTGTCACCTGAACGTCCCCCGCGGCGACCTGAACCGGATGCTGCGCATCGAGGCAGACTGGCTCTGTCCGAACTGCGGGCGCTACCTTCTGGTGAGCCCTTGAGGTCCAGGCCGACAACGGATGGCGCCCCCTTGCAGATCACCGTGTTTTTGCCCAAGGAGCACGTCGTGCTCGGCCTGCGAGGGGCCGATCGGCGCGCCATCCTGCGGGCGCTGTCGGCCCCCCTGGTCGAGGAGCAGACGGTGACGGACGCCAACGTCTTTCTCGACGAACTTGAGGCACGGGAACAGCAGATCACCACGCAGATGACGGGGGGAGTGGCCTTTCCCCACGCCCGTAGCCAGGCAGTTAAGCGGTTGGCGCTGACCGTTGGGCTGGCGAGCGCTCCCGGCCTGGCCTTCAGTGCCGCCGACCGGGAGCCTTGCCGTCTGTTTTTTCTGATTGCTGTGCCGCCGGCAGCTCCGACGGCCCATCTGCCCCTGCTGCGGTACCTGAGCGCGTTTGTGCGCCAAGACCGTCAGGTCGGCCGCCTGCTTGAGGCCCATACGTCACTTCAGGTCGTGCGGCTGCTGGCAGCGCTCAAACGCTGAACAGCCGCCGCCGCTCTCCGGCTTCAAGCAGGCTCTGAGCCTGCGCCCGCTGAACCTGCGGTTACGCCTTCCACAAGCCGTGCTTGTTGCAGTACTCTCGGGCGCAGACGGCGACCGCATCGGTGCAGAATAGGGCTTCCGCCGCCTGCCCGGGCTTCAGGTACTGCCGGCAGAGTTTGCCGTCGGCCAGGAGTTCGATCCACTCGATGTAATGGTCGTCCGCCATGGGGTGCGGCAGGCTGCCCACGGTCACCTTGTAGCCGCCTGCCACCTTGGTGATCACGGGGATGTGCTTTTCTTTCGAGGCGTCCACCGTGTTCTCAAGGACCAGTACCATGGGCTCACCGCAGCACTCGGGCGTGCAGTCGCAACTCTCCCCCTTGATCACTTCGACGAAGGCCACGCAGCACGCACACTTGTAGACATTGCCCTGCTTCATCGCGATCCATGCCTCCTTGTTGCTCTGACCGGGCTGCCGGGTCCCAGCGTACCCTTGCCGCTGGCCGCAGCCGTTCCGTCTATCCTGGCCCAACCGTTGGCAGTACCCCAGACGGCGTGCATCCGGCACGCAGCCCCTGGGCGTCGCCCTGACGCAGTCAGCCGCCGTTCCGTCGCGCGGCCTTCTGCCTCCCAGCAGACCCTCAGGTAGACTGCGATGGCCCGCAGAAGGTTCCCGTGACGCCCGTAATCCCGCCGAGACTCCTGCCGATCTCGCCGACTGCGGCAAGGGCGTCGCGGTCCTGTCTGAGCTTCTCCAGCCTGGGATTTCTGTCTGTTTTTGTCCAAGCTTGACGGGGCGATGGTGGTTCGATTCAGTCCCCCCCATTTTGCGCCACTCTGCCTTGCAAGCTCTCTTCCGGCCACTACATTCCTGGCTTGTTTTGTCCTGTTTGTCGGGTTGTTGCGAGGGCGACAGCCCCGGCGGAACGGTGGTCACGGGGCGTGTGCCTGTACCGTCGGCAGGATAGGTGTCGGTCCTTCCAGATGTTTGTCAGTACAGAAGACCAAAGGGCGGTTGTTACGCCCCGAAAAGAGAAAACTTTCGCGATTCGGCGCTGCGATTCCGGGGTGGGGATTGCGGGTCGGATGAAGGAGACGGTGCATGTCATGCACGACCTGTAGCGGCAACGCAAATCTGATCGAGAAGTTTCCAGAGAAGCGGATGGAGCTGGAGGCGTACATCGCGACGTTACCGATCGGCGCTGATCGCGAGCGGAACCGCGGCCTGCTGATCCAGTGCCTGCACAAGGCGCAGGAGGTTTTCGGCTATTTGCCTGAGGAGGTGCAGATGTTTGTGGCGAAGCCGCTGCACCTGCATCTGTCCGAGGTCTACGGCGTGGTCAGCTTCTACTCCTTTTTCACGGACAAGCCGGTAGGCCGGTACCGGATCAGCGTGTGCATGGGCACGGCCTGTTTTGTGCGCGGGGCCACCAAGGTATTGGATGAGTTCAAGCGCTACCTGACGGTCAGCGAGGGGGAGACGACCCCGGACGGCAAGTTTACGCTGGGGGCTCTGCGCTGCGTTGGGGCGTGCAGCCTGGCGCCGGTGGTTTCCGTCAACGGGCGTGTCTACGGCAACGTGGCGCCCAAGAAGGTCGCCGATATTCTGGAAGCATGCGAGTAACCCTAAGCAGAGAGAATCTGTGCGATGATCGACACGGTTGAACAACTTGAACGGTACTCCGCGGCCGTGAAGGAAACGCGGGTAAGCGCGGCCAGGAGCCGCATTCTGGTGTCGATGGGCACCTGTGGTGTGGCGGCGGGAACGGCCGCCGTGCTGGAAGCGATTCGGGAGGAGCTGCGTCGCCGCGAGCTTACGGCGGAAGTGGACGTGGTGGAGACCGGCTGCATGGGGTTGTGCCACAGCGAGCCCACCGTAGAGGTGATCAACGGGCGCACGGCCAGGCGCGTGATCCTGGGCAACCTCGATGCGTCCCAGGCGCACGCGGTGGTGGCGACGCTGGCGGGGCCAGTGGCGGATGTCTGCGAGATCAAACGGGACTGGTACTACCCTGAGTACGAGGAGAACACGGCCAACCTGCCGCAGGCCCGGATCGTGTTGCGCAACACCGGCCAGATCAACCCTGAGGTCATCGACGACTACCTCGCCTGCGACGGCTATCGGGCCCTGGCTGCGGCGCTGACGACCATGACGCCGACGGCGGTCATCCAGGTGGTGAAGGATTCCGGTTTGCGCGGGCGCGGGGGCGGCGGTTTCCCGACGGGTTCGAAATGGGCCTTTGCGGCGGCGCAGCAGAACCCCGAGAAGTACGTCATCTGCAATGCTGACGAGGGCGATCCGGGGGCCTTCATGGACCGGGCGGTGCTGGAGGGCGATCCGCACTCGGTGTTGGAGGCCATGGCGATTGCCGGCTATGCGGTCGGCTCGCACTTTGGCTTGGTCTACGTCCGGGCCGAGTACCCCATGGCCGTCAAGCGGCTGCTGCTGGCCATCGGGCAGGCCCGGGAGAAGGGGTTTCTGGGGCGCAACATTCTCGGCTCGGGTTTTGATTTCGACATTGAGTTGAAGTATGGCGCCGGCGCCTTTGTGTGCGGCGAAGAGACGGCGTTGATCCACTCCATCGAGGGCAAGCGTGGTGAACCGACCTTCAAGCCTCCGTTTCCGGCGGTTGCCGGGCTTTGGGGCAAGCCGACGATCGTGAACAACGTCGAGACCTTTGCGAACGTGGGCGCCATTCTCCGCCAGGGCGCCGCGTGGTTCCGTCGGATCGGCACCCAGAAGAGTCCGGGGACAAAGGTGTTTGCTCTGGCGGGCAAGGTCAGTCGCGTGGGTTTGACCGAGGTGCCGATGGGGACGTCGTTGCGCGACATCATCTTCACCATCGGCGGCGGTTGCCGGGACGGCCGCGCCTTCAAGGCCGTCCAAACGGGGGGTCCTTCCGGCGGTTGCATCCGCTCCAACAAGCTGGATACGCCGATCGACTACGACACCCTGATTGGCTTGGGTTCGATGATGGGTTCGGGCGGCATGATCGTCATGGACGAGGACGATTGCATGGTCAACGTGGCCAAGTTCTTCCTCGAATTCACCCTGGACGAATCCTGTGGCAAGTGTACGCCCTGTCGCATTGGCAACAAGCGGTTGCACGAGATGCTGACGGTGATCTGCCAGGGCAAGGGCACGCCGGAGACTCTGGTCAAACTTCGCACGCTGGCTCACACCATCAAGGACACCGCGCTTTGCGGCCTGGGCCAGACCTCTCCCAACCCGGTGCTCAGCACCATGATCCAATTCCCGGAGGAGTACAGGGCGCATGTCGAGGACAAATGCTGTCCGGCCGGCGTCTGTGCGCGGCTGATCACCTACACGATCACCGACAAGTGCGTTGGCTGTACGCTGTGCGCCCGCAACTGCCCGGTTGGCTGCATCGCCGGTGAGCGTAAGTCACAGCATGTGATTGACCAGGAAAAGTGCATCAAGTGCGGGGTCTGCTTCGACACCTGCAAGTTCCACGCCATCGACAAGCGCTGAGGCGGTCGGGCGGGATGCGTATCAACGAGAACAGGGTTCAACCCATTGAGGCGTAGACGATGGTTTCTCTCACGATCAACGGCCTGTCGGTGACCATCGAGGACAATGCCACGATCCTCCAGGCGGCCAGGAAACTCGGCATCAAGATTCCCACGCTCTGTCACTTCGAGCTGGACTGCTTCGCGGTGGAACATCGGCTGGGGTCGTGCCGCGTCTGCGTGGTGGAGGTGGATGGGCGGCGAAATCTGGCGCCGGCCTGTTGCACGCCCGTGACCGCCGGCATGGTGGTCAAGACCAACAGCATTCGCGCCACGAACGCGCGCCGGACGGTCCTCGATCTGATCCTTTCGGACCACCCCAAGGACTGTCTGATCTGCCCCATCAACGGCAGTTGCGAGTTGCAGGCCCTGGCGGCCGATCTGAAGCTGACCAAGATCACCTACGAGGGCGAGATGGCGCGCTATCCCATCGACGTGTCCAGCAACAGCATTGTGCGCAACCTGGACAAGTGCATCATGTGTCGGCGCTGTGAGACGGCCTGCAACGACATGCAGACCGTCGGCATTCTCTCGGGGGTGGGCCGGGGTTTCGAGGTCGTCGTCGCTCCGACCCTCGAGAAGCCGCTTTCGGAGACCAAGTGCGTGTTCTGCGGCCAGTGCGTTCAGGCCTGTCCGGTCGGCGCCCTGACCACCTGCATCGGCGTGGACGACGTCTGGAAAGTCCTCAACGACCCGAGCAAGACGGTCATCGTCCAGACTGCGCCGGCCGTACGCGTGGCGCTGGGTGAGGCGTTTGGCATGGAGCCGGGCACCATCAGCACCGGAAAGATGGTGGCAGCCCTGCGTCGGCTTGGGTTCAATGCGGTGTTCGACACCAACTTTGCCGCCGACCTGACCATCATGGAAGAGACCACCGAGTTCATCAAGCGGGTAAAGGCCAACGAAAACCTACCCATCCTGACGAGCTGCTGTCCGGCCTGGGTGAAGTTCTTCGAGCACCAGTTTCCGGACTTGATCTACATGCCGTCCACCGCCAAGAGCCCGCAACAGATGTTCGGGGCCATCGCCAAGACCTACTACGCCCAGAAGATCGGGGTGGACCCGAAGGACTTGGTGGTGGTGTCGGTCATGCCCTGCCTGTGCAAGAAGTACGAGGCGAACCGTGAGGAGTTCGGTCGCGATGGCTACCGCGATGTCGACATTGTGCTGAGCACCCGCGAGCTGGGCTACATGCTGCACGAGGCTGGCATCCTCTTCGACCAGCTTGAAGAGGGCCAGTTCGACAACCCGCTCGGGGAGTCCACCGGCGCGGCTATCATCTTCGGGGCCAGCGGCGGCGTGCTCGAGGCGGCGCTGCGCACGGCGGCCGACTGGCTGACCGGTGAAGACCTAAAGAAGATCGACTTCACGGCGGTGCGCGGCATGCAGGGCATCAAGGAAGCCACGGTCAAGATTGGCGATCTGGAGGTGCGGGCCGCGGTCTCCAGCGGCCTGGGCAACGCGCGGCGCTTGCTGGAGTCGATCCGCGCCGGCCAGTCCTCCTATCACATCATCGAGATCATGGCTTGCCCGGGAGGCTGCATCAACGGTGGCGGCCAGCCGTTCATCGGCGGTGACACCAGGATTGTCGAGAAGCGCATGGCGGCGATCTACGCGGCGGATCGTGGCCTGCCCTTGCGCAAGTCGCACCTGAACCCGTCCATCCAGAAGCTCTACAAGGACTTCCTCGGTGAGCCTGGCAGTCATCTCGCCCATGAGCTGCTGCACACCTCGTACACCCAGCGCGAGAACAACTGAGCCGAGGTTGCCGTCCCTGTAGTCTCCGCCCTGGGCGACGACCGGGCCGGGTTCCTGGTCGGGGCGGTAGGCGCCTTGGAGTCGGCGGTCCGCACCGGCTTTGCCGGGGCTTCCGCCGTATCTGGGGTCTCACTGGCGGATACCGCGAACCTGCCCGGAACGGGCTTGGCATCGCGGGCTCCAGAGCCAGTGGGGATACCGTCGGCACGGCGGATACC
>CAILKC010000346.1 GCA_903834675.1 uncultured Victivallales bacterium
CCGGCCCCAGCCGGGGGCTGGGCTGACCCTGAACCCTGTTTTCCTCTCCGCCAGTCTCCCTGTCCGTCTCCTCCAGTCGCCGTTTCCCCCGTCTCGCCGTCTCGCCGTTTCCTGAACCCCAGGACCTAAGTAGTCACCACCTACGGAACTGACCTGCGCCCGATGCGGCGCCCCCACGTTGACAGGCCATGGGGGGCGTGGTATAGAGAGGGGTGCCAGGCTCAGGCGAGCCCGCAGGAGAATCCGCACCACGGCCCCCATCCAAGGGTCGTGGGTCAAACGACCCAGAAGGAGTATAGCGATGTCGACGATTCCGCAGGCTGAGTATCGCGAACGTCTCGGGCGCTTCCAGGCCAACCTCCGCGCCGCTGGACTGGATGCGGCCCTGGTGCATGGCAATGAGGCGGACTGCGCCAGTGTCCGCTTCCTCTGCGACTACTGGCCCACGTTTGAGAGCGCGGCGGTGTTGGTTCCGGCCACGGGAGAGCCCGTGCTGCTGATCGGACCGGAGAGCTTTGAGTACGCCAAGGGCCGCAGCACGATTCAGAGCATCGAGAAGATGGTCGAGTACCGTGAGAGCGCCGACCCCGAGTACCCCGGCATCGCCGTCGCCAGCTACAAGGATGTCCTGGCCAAGGCCCTGCCCGGCAAGACCATCCGCAAGCTCGGCATCGTCAGCTACTCGATCACGCCGCTGCCTGTCTACATGAGCCTGCGCGAGCAGCTCCCCGGCGTCGAGTTGGTGAAGGCCGACGATACCATGGTGAGCCTGCGCAGCATCAAGAGCGCCAACGAGATCGCCTGCATGAAGAAGGCTTTCGAGATCAGCGAGAAGGCGGTCGATGCCGTCCTGGCCGAGATCAAGCCCGGCATGACCGAACTGCAGGTCACCGGCATCGCCCAGCGGGAAATCTACAAGTACGGCGCCGAGTACGAGGGCCACGCGCTGTACGTGTTCTGCGGCAAGGCAACCTGCAATGCCATCAGTCGCCCCACCCACAACCTCATCAAGACCAACGAGGTCATCCAACTCAACCTCGGCGCCCGCGTCTGCGGCTACAGCTCCAGCGTCGGCCTGCCCTTCTCCATCGGACCCCTGCCCGAGCACAAGAAGCGCCTCGTCGAGTTCGGTCTGGAAGCCCACTTCAAGACCATGGAGCTCATCAAGGCCGGCAAGCCCGCCTGCCAGGTGGTCAAGGACTACGAGCAGTTCGTCGAGAAGCGCGGCTTCCGCCAGTACATGCTCTACGGCCCCTGCCACGGCATCGGCATGATGGAAGTCGAGCGCCCCTGGATGGAGTCCACCTCCGCCTACGAACTGGCCGAGAACATGACCTTCCAGGTCGATACCTTCTTCTACGACAAGGACTTCGGCCTGCGCTGGGAAAACGGCGTCCGGGTCACCCAGGGCGGGGTCGAGCGCCTGTCGCAGAAATACATGAAGATGGTACAGGTCTGACGGCGCTTCGGAGTGGCATCGGGGGCACGCAACTACCGCGTGTGCCCCGATGCGGAGGTCCGGCAGCCGCGAGCGGCGCGGCGGGATGGCTCTGACCTAGACGGCGCCGCAGGCCTCGGCAAGACGCCTGGCGGTGGCGACAGCCACCGGGCCGAGGATGTGGGTGGGCCGGGGGAAGCGTTCCGCGGCGAGCTGCCGCAGGGTCTGGCCGACGCCGGGGTGTACCCACTCGGGCCGTAGTTCGGCAGCGGGAAGCAGGCAGAAGTCACGCTCCAGCAAATCCGGCGCTGGCAACTGTTCTTCCGGCAGAGCTGTGTCGCCGAAAGCCAGGAGGTCAAGGTCGAGCGTCGGCGCGGCGTGGCGTGGGTCGGGAGCGCGAACCCGGCCGCACTGCGCCTCGATGGCCCGGAGTGCGGCGCGGATGGCTGCGAGCGACAGCGGCGTCACGGCGATGGTCACGCCATTGACGTAGGGTGACTGGCTCGGGTCTCCGATTGGGCGAGTGCGATAGAAGGTGGACAGACGCACCCCGACAAACGTCCGGCGCAGCAGGCGGATGGCCTGCGGCAGGTGCAGAGCCGGGCGCAGGTGGCTGCCGAGGCCGATCAGGAGCGTGGTTTCGGGGGGGGCTGCCATGGTGGGACTTCAGCTCCGCGGCGGCTTGGGCTCCGTGGCGTCCGCTTGAGTGCGCTCGATCTCCACCGCGACGGTCCGGGCGAAACGCAGCGCGCCGGGCTTCTCCAGGCGCACCATCACACGTTCGACCTCAGGCCGTCGCAGGCAGAGCCGCGCGATCTCATCCGCCAGGCGCTCGATCAAGAAGAACCGCGAGCCTTCCACCAGGGCCCTGATGTCGTCCTCCAGGACGCTGTAGTCAACCGTATCCGCCAAGTCATCGCTGCTCCCGGCGGGTCGCAGGTCCGTACACAGCGTGAGGCGTAGGTTGATGTCCTGCGCCTGGGTGCGTTCGTCCGGGTTGACCCCCACGATGCAGCGCAGCCGGAGGTCTTCGATGATAATCCTGTCCACGGACGGCTCCTTCCTCGCGGCGGCGCCGACTACGGGGCCTGCTCCGGCCTGGCATAGAATGGGTAACGGGCCTGTTGCGCCAGGGGCAGATCCGGCGGGATGTAGCGCCAGCGCCGATAGGTCCACAAGTACTGGTCGGGGAAGCGGCGGATGAGCGCCTCGTTGGCGTTCATGATGGCTTGCAGCAGGGTCTGATCGTCGGCCTGGCTGCAAGGGTCTGCTTGCAGGCATTGGGTCACCACCTGGAAACCGCCTTCGGGGCGACGCACGCAGGCGCCGACGTAAAGGCCCATGCCAAGGCGGCGCATCAGCACCGCCGGGGCTCGCGTCACGGTCACCGGCAGCCCGAAGAAGTCGACGTAGACCCCGCCCTCGTGCGGTCGGGTATTCTGGTCCATGAGGATGCCGATGTGACGGCCGGCGCGCACCGCCCCGAGGATGCCACGCACCGCGCCCTCCGACCCGATGATCTCCAGCCCGTGAGCCGTACGGCAGCGCTGGATCAGGCGGCCGAGGTAGGGATTACGAATCTCGCGGGCAACGACAGAGACGCGGACCCCGCTGAGGCTGACGGCGTTGCCATACAGCTCCCAACTGCCCAAGTGCGGGGTGACCATCAGCAGCGGTCGGCCGATGGCCCCGGCGCGGACCTGCCGACAGGCCTCATCCAATTGCACATCTCTGAGCATCGCCTCGGGAGAGTGTACCAAGCGGGCGGAATCGAAGGCATTAAGGAGGGTGTTGCGCAAGGCCCGGCGCCCCAGCGCGACGCGCTCGGCCAACGGCATCTCGGCAAAGGCCAGGCCCAGGTTCTCCAGGACCACGCGTCGGCGGTTGGGGCCACTGCGCCAGAGGAGAGTCGCGGCGAGACTGGCCAGGCGATACTGGGCAGCAGGTGACAAGGCCCCCGCGGCATGCATCAGCGTGCTGGCCGCTACGTACACCACCGGGTCGGTTAGCCTCCGGCGCCAACGCTTCGCCTTGATCATGCCGCTCCCTCAGGACTGGCCAACAACAACAGCAGCAGACCGTCCCCGGCCGACACCGAACCCAGGCATTCGAAGCCCGCGGTCCAACGCTCTGCGAGGATGCGAATCAGGTCGTCTTCAGAACCATCGCAGGCCTCCACAAAGCGGTACGCCTCCAGCGCTGC
>CAILKC010000347.1 GCA_903834675.1 uncultured Victivallales bacterium
CAGAGAGCACCGAGAGCACAGAGAGTAACGCACTGGCAAAGAGTAAGTTATACATATATGATCCAGCCTCTATGGCCACCCTCTGTGACCTCTGTGTCCTCTGTGGTGCAAGAGTCGAGTGTAGTAGAATCGAAGGGTCCTAAAGAAGAGGTAAAACGGCGAGAATCGTGCCACCATTTGCCATGCATTATCTTGGTGATCTTCGTGTTTTTGGTGGTGAATAATCCAGGCTAGCTACCCCATAGGGGGTAATTCAGGCCGGAAGCCATCCAAATCCGCTTCAATACCACGTAGGCGAGAGCTTCCGCAGCCGCTCCTGCCTGTCTCTATCCCGCCGTACACCCCCCAGCAACCCAGACCCGAGCTCACCGACTCGGAGCATCACTTGCGTCTCCAACTCACCCAACCGTCGGCCGCCGGCCGCCGACGGAAAGCTGGCGACACTCGTTGCTAGCCGCTGCCAGCCGCTTCACAGTCTTGACAAGGTTCTGGTCGGCCGGTATACTAAAGGTCCGTGCGCCGGTTTGGCGCCGTTTACGATGGGTTCAGTCATGATCTTCTTTCGACTTCAAGCTGTCATTGTAGGAAGCCCGGCGGCGGTCGCTGTCGGGGCCTCGTCCTGCTGAGACAGTTTTGTCGGAAGCGTCAGGACCGGATCCCCAAAGAGAAAAAACAGCGCCCTCGCCGCCGAGATGACGGCGAGGGCGTTTTTGCATAGGCGACCTCGACGTCAGGGGGTGCGCAGACCGGAAGATGACGATGCGGAAAGGAAACCGACCCATGGCAGAAGCAAAACCAGCAACCGGCCAGGCGACCCGTGGCACGACGGGGATCAAGGGGGCCGAGATCGTGGTTCGTTGCCTGGAGAAGCACGGGGTCGAGGTGATTTTCGCCTATCCGGGCGGCGCCTCGATGGAGATGCACCAGGCCTTGCGTGAGTCCTCATTGCGGGTGATTCTGCCCCGGCACGAGCAGGGCGGCGCCTTTGCGGCGGCGGGGTATGCGCGGGCGACGGGCCGCACCGGGGTGTGCATGGCGACCAGCGGTCCGGGGGCGACGAATCTGGTGACGGCGATCGCGGATGCGTACATGGATTCGATTCCGTTGGTGGTGATCACCGGCCAGGTGTCGCAGCGCTTCATCGGCAAGAATGCGTTTCAGGAGATTGACATTATCGGGATGACGCGGCCGATCGTGAAGCACAGCTATCTGGTGCTGGACCCGCAGGATCTGCCTGGGGTCATGGCGGAGGCGTTCTACCTGGCCGGTTCCGGGCGGCCTGGGCCGGTGGTGCTGGACATCCCGAAAGATGTGCAGCAGAAGCTCTGTGTGCCGACCTATCCCGAGGGGCCGTGTCTGCGTTCCTACGCGGTGGCGTGCGAGGCGTCGGACGCGGATGTGGAGCGGGTACGGCAGGCGATTACGGTGGCGGAGCGGCCGTGCCTGTACGTGGGCGGCGGGGTGATCATCAGCGAGGCTCACCGGGAGTTGCTGCAGGTGGCTGAGAGCTACAACCTGCCGGTGGTGACCAGCTTGATGGGTGTCGGCGCCTTTCCTGAGCGCCACCCGCTGAGCCTGAAATGGCCCGGGATGCACGGCACCTACTATGCCAGCTATGCCCTCAACGAATGCGACCTGCTGATCGGCATCGGGGTGCGCTTCGATGACCGGGTGACCGGCAACGTGGCGACCTTTGCGCAGCATGCCACCATCGTGCATGCCGACATCGATCCCTCGGAGATCAACAAGAACAAGCGCGCCGATATCGGTATCGTCTGCGATGCGCGCAATCTGCTGAGCAAGTTGATCCCCAACCCCATCCGCAAGGACTACGCGGCCTGGCACGAGCAGATTCGGGGTTGGAAGACGGAACACCCGCTGGCCTACCGCGTGAGCGACAAGATCCAGCCGCAGGCCGTGGTGGCGGCGCTCTGTCGGCTGACGGAAGGCAAGGCGACCATCGTGACGGGGGTGGGCCAGCACCAGATGTGGGCCGCCCAGTTCTATACCTTCGAACGGCCGCGGCAGTTGCTGACCTCGGGAGGCCTGGGCACCATGGGGTTCGGACTGCCCTCCGCTATCGGCGCCAAGATCGCCCGTCCCGGGGACCTGGTGGTGCTGATCGACGGCGATGGCAGTTTCCAGATGAACATCCAGGAACTGGGCACGGTGCATTGTGAGGATGTGGACGTGAAGATGATCATCCTCAACAACCAGCACCTGGGCATGGTGGCGCAGTGGGAGGACCGCTTCTACCACAGCCGCCGTGGCAACACGGTGTTGAGCAGCGACAAGACGGATCGGCCCTATCCGAACTTTCCGGCGATCGCCGAGGGCTACATGATTCCGGGGCGGGATGTGTGGACCCTGGCGGAACTCGAGCCGGCGCTGAAGGAGATGCTAGCGAGCAAGGAGCCTTTCCTGCTCGATGTGCATGTGGAGTACCAGGAGCACGTGCTGCCCATGATCCCGGCCGGCGGCGGCCACAAGGACATCATGGTCGAGTGAGGGCGTTCCCGTGGACCAGCCGGACCGCGTAGCCAGCCGTGACCTCGTGCGCGATCTCGATGACCTGCGGCGCGTCGCCGGGGACATCCGCCACGAGATCGCTCGCTGCATTCACGGTCAGCAGGCGGTCGTCGAGACGCTGCTGACCGCGGTGTTTGCGGGCGGACATGCGTTGCTGGTGGGGGTGCCCGGGCTGGCCAAGACGCTGATTGTGCGCTCCCTGGCGCAGGCTCTGGCCCTGAGCTTCAGCCGGATTCAGTTCACGCCGGACCTGATGCCGTCCGACATCACGGGCACCGACATTCTGCAAGAGGATGAACAGGGGCGGCGGCATCTCGAGTTCGTGCGCGGGCCGGTGTTCGCCAACCTGGTGCTGGCCGACGAGATCAACCGGGCGCCGCCGAAGACGCAGTCGGCGCTGCTGGAGGCGATGCAGGAGCACCGGGTGACGGTGGCGGGCCG
The DNA here is from genome assembly GCA_903834675.1 of uncultured Victivallales bacterium. The sequence continues at coordinate 2,971 of CAILKC010000347.1, forward strand.
GGCCTACGCGCTGCCGGAGCCGTTCTTCGTCCTGGCGACCCAGAATCCGATCGAGCAAGAGGGCACCTATCCGCTGCCGGAGGCGCAGTTGGACCGTTTCATGGTGCTGGTGCGGGTCGAGTATCCGTCCGCCGCCGAGGAGCTGGCGATGGCGCGGCAGACGACGGGGGCCGAGGCGCTGGCGCCGCGGCCAGTGCCGGGCGCGGCGGACATGCGGCGCTTGCAGGAGGCCGTGCGGCGGCTGCCGGTGCCCGAGCATCTGCTGGGGTACGCGGTGCGCCTGGTGCGGGCCTCGCGGCCGGGGCCGGATGCGGCCGCCTGGATTCGGGAAGCGCTGGCCTGGGGCGCCGGGCCCCGGGCGCTGCAGCACCTCATCCTGGCCGCCAAGGCCCGCGCGGCACTGGATGGCTCGTACCTGGTGCGCCTCGAGGACCTGCGCCTGGCGGCTCCGGCGATCTTGGAACACCGGTTGCTGCTGACCTTCCAGGCGGAAAGCGCCGGGCTGACCGGACGCGAGCTGGCAGTGCGGCTGCTGGCGGAGGTACCCGCGGACGTGTAGGGGGCTACTTCTGGTCGTCTGAGAGCGCCTTGAAGTAGCTCTCGACCAAGCCGTTGTACTGCTCGGGGATGCGGGCGTCGCGGTCCACGAGCAGTTCGCGCTGCACCACCTCGTCAATCAGCGTCCGCAGCCGGGTCACGGTAGCGGGGAGGGTTTCCTGTCGAATGCGGTCCGGAATCTTGGGGCCTTGCGGCTGTGGTCCGGGCTGATTGGGCGGCGGCAGCTGTTCGCGGAGCTCGCGGGCGGCACGGTCGAGGGGGGTATCGCGGAGGTCCTGGAGTTGACCGGCGAGCTCGCGCAGCTTCTCGGCGGTGTTCTTGGGACTGGGGGGCGGCGGCTTCCCGGCGCGGTTGAGCTCATTCTGCAGGGCTTTGGCCGTAGTCTCGGCGGTCGCCAACTGTTCAAGGCGAGCCCGCACGAGGCGCTGGTGTTCCTTAGTGAGGTTCTCGGCCATTTTTTGGAAGCGTTCGGCGGCGTCCTGTTCGGCTTTACGGGCCTGTTCCGGACGGCCTTCCTGGCGGTCCTGGGCGGCTTGGGCGACCTGGTCGGCGAGGTTGTCGGTACGCAGTTCCTGGCGCAGTTCGCGTAGGGGGTTACGGGTTGCTTCGAGGCTTTTCGCGGGGTCGGTGGCGAGGCGCTTGAGCCAGTCATCGACGGTCTCGGCGTTGCGGGCGACCTGTTCGGAGGCCTGCGGGTCGGGGGCCGTCGGCGGGGTGGCGGCTGCCGAGGCTGGGGGCGGCGGGGCGGCGCCGTTCGGCGGCGGAGTGGCAGCCGAGGCTGGGGGCGGCTGGGGGCGAAGCTGACGGGCCGCGTCTTCGGCCAGGCGAGCGCCACGCTCGAGCGTCTCCGCGGCGCGAGTGGGGTCGAGGCCACGGAGGTGGGTCGCGAGGTCTTCGAGCTGATCCTGCGCTTTCTCCAGGTCCTGGGCTGCCGCCTGCGGGTCCGCGGCGCGGAGTTCGCGGAGGGCGTTCTCCATGGTCTCGGCGGCGCTGGCCATGCGCTGGCTGGCCAGGGTGGTAGTCTGCGGGTTTTGGCGGATGTCGGCCGCGAGGTCTTCGGCTTGCTGGAGGGCGGCCTGCTGCGGTTGCGCCGCCTGGGCCTGGGCCACCGCCGCGGCGGGGTCCTGGGCTGTCGGTGTGGGTGTGGGTGTGGGTGCGGGTGCGGTGGGGTCCTGGGGTGTGGCCGCGGGTGGATTCGGCGGCGGAGTGGCAGACGCGGCGGGGTCCTGGGCTGCCTGGGTGGCGGGCGGCGGAGTGGCAGACGCGGCGGCGGTCTGGGCTGCCGGCGGCGGCGGCGGCGCGATCGTGGCGCGCACAGCCTGTTCGGCGCGGGCCAGGGCCTCGGCGCGTTCAGCCAGGTTGGCGAGGGTTTCAGGCGGCGGGGGTGGCGCCTGGGCTGCCTGGGCAGCACTGGGCGGCTGGGCCGCGGCCGCGCGTTGCTCTTCAAGTTGCTGCTGGAGCAGGTCACGTGCCTGCATCATGGCGGCCAGGGCCTGGTCTTCGCGCTGCAACGCCGCGGTGAGCTCGGGCTTGGTGAGGGCCTCAGCGGCCGCCTGCAGGTCTTTCTCGGCCTGGTTAAGAAGTGGGGCCGACGCGTTGTTGGGCGGCGTCTCCGGGGTTGCCGCGGGCGGGGGTTGAGCGCTGGGTTCGGCGCGTTTGGCGAGGTCATTGAGCACCTGGGCCAGGGCGCGTTCGGCGGTGGCGATCTCAGGCATGGGCTGGCGCGACTCGGGCTGCTCCTCGCGGCGCTGCAGGGTCTCTTGTATGGCCTCTTTCTGCCGCTCGACCGCCTTCTGGAGAGTGGCAAGGTCCTGCTTCAACTCGTCAGGCTTCCGTCCCGAATCGGGGGGTTTGGGTTCTCCTGGGCGGCGCAGGATCTTCAGGGGTCGGATGGTGATGACCCGGATGTCGCTGACGCTCCAGCCGGGGCGTTCGGGGCGGAGGTCCTTGGCGCGGGCATGGAGGCGTACGGGAGTGCCGGGTGCGAGGTTGAGGTCTTCGAGGCGCAGGTCGTGGTTGAGCCGTATTTGCCGGGGGGCCTCGGGGGTTTCCTGGCCGAGCAGGCGCCGTTCCTTGCCGTCCACGGTGAGGATAATCTCGGCCTGGGCGATGCCGAAGTCATCCTGGATACGGGCGACGATGGGCATTTCGCCGATCGGCGTCAAGGAGAGGTCCTCGGCGGGCTCCAGGAGGGTCACCTGCGGTCTCTGATCGGGCTCGCCGCGTACCTCCCAACCGAAGGCCTTAAGCGGCAGGCGCTCGGCGTCTTCTCCGGCGAGGCTGAGGGCATGCCGCCCGGGGGTTACGGTCCAGGCCCAGGTGAGGGTGGCCGTCGTCGGGTCGAGGTCCTGGCGCTGCCCGCCCGGCAGGACCACCGCGGCGCGGGTCAGGGGGTGGTTCAGGGTGAAGGTGAAGGAAGCCCTGGCGCCCTCGGCGAGGCGCAGGCCCTGGAGCGGTCCGTTGAAAGCCGGCAGACGCATGTAGGGCGGAAATTCCACCTGCACGGTGGCGCTCTGCACCACCGGCGGGTCGATGAAGCGGAGGCGTCGGCGGGCGCGCGCATCCCCGGCACGCAGGCGGATGTCGAAGCTTTGGGTATGGCCCGTCAAAGGCGCCGACCAGACCCCGTCCGCGGCCCGGGTCATGGGCGTCGGCGTCCAGCCGGCGCCGGGCAGGCGTAGCTCCATGCCGACGCCGGCCACCGGACGGCCAGAGAGGCGGGCTTCGACCAGTATCCTCTGGCCGCGTTCGAAGCAGATGGGACTCACGGCGACCTCGAGACGAGTGAAGGTGACCTGGGCCGCGGGCAGCGCCAGGCGAACCGCGCCGCGGCGGAAGTCGGGCCAGAGCAGGATGGCGAGAGCCAATGCCAACACGACGGCGGCCAGGGCGAGTCCCCAGCGCCGCAACGTGGCCCACGGGATGACACGGGCCATGGGGGCGGCAGCGAGAGTCTCCTCCGCCTGGCGGATCAAGGCCTGAGACAGGGCCGGGGAGAAGGCCTTCGCATCGCCTTCACGGGCGATTTCAGCCGAGGTGCGCAGGAGTTGTCCGACCCCGTCGCAGGCGGATTCGAGGTCCCGGACCGCTTCATGTTCCCGGTAATGCGTCCACGGCAGCACCAGGCGCGCGGTCAGCACCAGCAGGGCGGACAGCGCTACCAGGGCGAACGCCAGCCAGCGTCCGGCGGGGCCAAAGGCGAGCGCGACATCAGCGCCGATCAGCGCCGCCGCGAGCAGCAGGCTGGCCAGGCCGGCGAGAAGCAGAGCCCGGGTCGCGAAGAAGCGGCGTTTGGCGCGCACCACCTGCCAGAGGCGCTCGGTGAGGTGGGGAGACTTGGTCAGGGCGGCTAGGCCATCACCTTGGGCGTTTGTTGCCACGTGTCGTCGTCCTCTACCGTGGGGCCAGGGCGGGTTCTTGCCGTGCCTCGGCGGCGCCGCGGGCACGGTCTGCCAGACCCTTTCATACCATAGGGGTCCTTGCCGAACTGTCCATGGCCGCGGCCAGGGCGCAGGTCAGCGCCGTGGGTTCAGGCCGCCGCGGCGGATCAGCCCAGCCCCCGGCTGGGTGGCCGGACCTACCGGAATGAGACTTGCCGACGCGGGTCCGATTCCGATCCGGCCGGGACGCGCCGGATCGCCTGGAGGGCGGCCCTGCGTGGCCGCCGCGGCGCCGACGCAGCGGCGCCCTCCAACGCCCCTCGTCC
>CAILKC010000348.1 GCA_903834675.1 uncultured Victivallales bacterium
GGCCACCGCCGACCCGACGGTCGGCGGTCCCAGAGAATGGACCGGCCGCGGCTCGCGGCCACCGCCGACCCGACGGTCGGCGGTCCCAGAGAATGGACCGGCCGCGGCTCGCGGCCAGAGCCGACCCGACGGTCGGCGGTCCCAAGGGATGGAGCGGCCGCGGCTCGCGGCCAGAGCCGACCCGACGGTCGGCGGTCCCACGGGATGGAGCGGCCGCGGCCGTCGTCGTGCAGCGTCTCAGCGTACCACGGCGGCTTTTTCCCTGGCGCGCTGCTCCAGCGGCGGCAGCAGAGAGTCCGGCGTCGCGAGTCCGCCGCGCCCGACCCCGAGCGCTATTCCCGGCACGTTGGTCCCGTGGAAGTCGGTGCCGCCACTCTGCAGTAAGCCCAAGGCTTCCGCGTGCTCCTTGGCATTGCGGGTTTCCGTAGGGCCGTAGTCGGCGTAGTAGACCTCGATCCCGTCCAACCCCAACGGCCGCAAGCGTTCGACCGTGCGCCGCAGGTAGGCGCCGGTGACGCTATTGCCCATGAGGGGATGGGCCCAGATGCAGACAGCACCGGCGGCGGAGAGCACCCGCAGGGCCTCCGCGACCGGCGTGATCTCGCGCTGAACATAGCCTGGCCTGCCACGACCGAGGAAACGGTCGAAGGCGTCGCGGTGGCTGCGGCAGAAACCGCCCCGCATCAAGGCCTGAGCAAAGTGCGGTCGACCCACGACCGCGCCTCCCGCCAACGCCTCAACCTCCCGCAACTCAAGTGGGCAACCGAGCCGACGCAGGCGGTCCACCAGGCAGAGATTGCGGCGCTGCCGACCAACACGGATGCCTTCCAGCAGGCGCAGAAGATCCGGGTTGCGATGGTCCACCCAGAGCCCGACCAGATGCATGATGGCGCTGCCGTCACCCTGACAGGCGATCTCAACCCCGGGCACGGTGCGAAGTAGCCGCCCCTGGCCGGCGGCGAGAAAGGCGTCGATGCCGCTGACCGTATCGTGATCGGTGAGAGCCATGGCCGACAGGCCGCCGGCCACCGCCAGCTCGACCAGCCCCGCCGGGGTCACCGCGCCGTCCGACTCGGTGCTGTGGCAATGCAGATCAATCATCCAAAAACCCGGCCCGTTCTTGCATTCGACTCGACCTCAACGCATGTTCTCAGAGGCTGCTTCTTCAAGCCCAGACGATATTGCGGGATTGCGGAGAGTCCAGGCGGAGTGCGAAGACCATGAGATTGCGGATCGCCGAAGGCCAAGAGGTCGGCCGAGTCCTTACTCTGAAGCCCGAAGGGTTCGGTATCGGCCGCGGCCAAGATAACGACCTGATGATCAGCGAGGAAGGGATCTCGCGGCATCATTGCCGTATCTGCCTGACGGGCGGATCGTGGCTGGCGGAAGACCTCAACAGCATGAACGGGGTCAACGTCAACGGCCGACGCATTGGCGGCACCTGCAGCCTGGCCCCAGGAGACCGCATCGCTATCGGCAAACAGGTTTTCATCGTCGAGAATGGCAATGAGGGCGCCGCGCCGCCGGGCGTGGCACCCTTGCCCGCACCGCCGGTCACAAAGGTCGAGCCGGAGCTGCCGGTCACCCAGGCAGGCCGGGCCGAGCCCCTGTGGGACGAGGCCGATTTGCCCGCGCCGCGGCGCTTTCCGTGGTTCCGGCTGGCCCTGCTGGTGGTGCTGCTGGGAATCATCAGCACGCTCGCGTTCCTGGTGTTCAGCCGCAGCGGGAGCCCCCCCGCACCTGTGGCCGTCGCGCCGCCGGACAGCGGGGCAGACAGCGCTCCCGCTCCCAAGGAAGTCAGCGATGCCGAATTGGCCAAGCTTATTGCCGACGAAGAAAAGACGCCCTCACGGCCTGGCGGCGCTAAGCCCGTCGGCCCGGCCGCGGCGGCCGCCCCCGCGAGCGCGCCGGGAGCCGACGGGGGCGCGGCGATGGGCGGCAAGGCACCCACCGCCGCCGAAACCGGGGAGCCGCCGGCGACGGAGACGGGACGCGCCGTGGTGTCAGACCTGGTCTTCGTGGCCAGTGACCCGACCGGCGCCACCGTGACCGTGGATGGCAAGGCGCAGGGCCCGACGCCGGTGCTGGTGCGTGGACTGGAGAAGGGCAGGCATCGCATCGTGCTGAGTTTGGACGGCTACGAGGAATTTGATCGGCAAATCCATGTCCCGGACCTGTTGCCCTCGCGACCCTATGCGTTGCGGGCCAAGGCTGGCACTCTGCACGTCACCAGCACGGCGCCCGGCACGGCCGTCTGGCGTGGACCGCAGCTTCTGGGGGTGGCCCCCGGGCTGATTCAGGGTCTGCCCCCAGGCGATTACGAGCTGGTCTTCGCGGCGCCGGGGTGTGAACCCATACGGAAAGCGGTCACCCTCAGCGATGTGAGTAGTACGCGCGTCGAGGTCGAGCCCAAACCCCTGCTGGGGGCTCTGGAGATAACCACGCAGCCAGCTGGCTGCACCGTCTCCATTGAGGGTGCTCTCAAGGCCGTGAGTCCGCCCGCGGGAGACCTGGCCACCACCTCGGGGTTGCTGCACTTTGCCGGCTTGCGCGGCGGCACCTACACCGTTCTCGTCGAGCACCCCTCGGGCGTCAGCCGCAGCGGTAAGCTGACCGTGAAGCCGGGCGAAACCGTCACCCAGGCAGTACGGCTGTGGGTTCCTGATACGCGGCTGGTGCTCAATGATGGCACGCTGAAGGTCGGCATGGTCGTGGAACGTAACGAACATGGCGACATCGTGCTCGCCGAAACAGCCCGGCAATTGGAGCGCTACCTGAAGCCCCAGGTGGCCAACGTCATCGCGCTGAGCAAGGAGGAGACCGCCGAGATCCTGAAGAAGCAGGGCGCTATCGCGGCGCCGCGGTCGCCGGAGGGGAAAGCGGAGGGCAAGCCGGAGGGGAAAGCGGAGGAGAAGGACAAACCCGAGGGCAAGGACAAGCCGCGCGAAGCCGCTGAGCGCCGCGGCGCCGACGCCAAGGCCGAGGGGGACAAGGCGGGCATTGCCTGGGGCGACGAGCCGGCCGCCGCCGCCCGTCCGGACCGTCCCGAGGGCGCTGCCGACGCCACCGACTTCACGGTCGAAAGCCTCTCGGAACTGCTCCGCAAAGAATCGAGCACCGAGATCGGGCACCGCTTCAAGGACCGTTCGATCACGCTGCGAGGACAGGCCTCCGGCATCACCAAAGACAGCACCGATAGTTACCTCTCCTTCGGACGTCGCGTCCGCTGCTACCTCGACCGTGAAACCTACGGCGATGCAGACAGGGAGAAGCTGCGCACCGCGACCACCGCGAATGAACCGCTGTCGGTCACCGGGGTCTCGGCCGGCTTTCGTGGCGATGTGCTGATCCTGAAGGACTGCAAGGTCAAAGTGCTGGTCAAGGAAGACAAGAAGTGACGCGGGTGGCGGGCGTGGCCGAGGGAACGGGAATGCCTTAGGGAGAGGGGTCCTCACGTGCGCCTGTCGGCACTACGCCCAGTTTGGGTGCGTTGGCGCGTTCCCTGTGCCGCCTGTCCTGCCGTGCCGGTCTCCCTGGTGTTGGCAGCTGGCATTCTGGCCGGCCTGGCGTTGGCCGGGTCTCCGGCAGAACCGCAGTGGGCCGTGGGCTGGCTGGCGGTGGGGGCCCTAGTCGTTTCGGGCTCCGCTCCTTGGCGCCCGTGGAGGCTGGCCTGCCTACCCTTGGGCGTCTTCCTCCTTCTTCTGCACCAAGCGGCGCCCTGGGACTCTCTGGCTCAAGCCCTGCCCAGGCCAGCCTGTCGTATCGCTATCCGCGCTGTCGTCAGCGATGCGCTCTGCCACGGAGAGAACCTCGAACTCCTGCCGCCAGCCCCCGCGGCAGCGGTGTCGGTGGAAAGCGTCCGCCGACCCGGCGAGATCAGCTGGTCCAAGGCTTCGGGCCGGGTGCTTGTGCTCCTGCCGGAGGCCTGCCGCGTCAACTACGGCGAGCGCATTGTGGTCCACGGGATCGTGCTGCCGCCCAGCCAGTCTCCCTTTCCCGGCGCCTTCGAGTACCGTGAGTACCTGCGCCAAAACGGTATCCGGCATGTCATCGAGGCAAGTACGATAGCGCGCGCTGGCTTCGCCGACGGGGTGACCGGGGGGCTGCGCCGACTCCTGGCCTTCCGAGATGTGATCGCTAGTCGTCTGGTCTCGCAGGTGCCGTCCGAGGATCACGCCGGCATCCTGCTCGCCATGACCTTCGGTTTTCGCCAAACCCTCCGACCCGAAACCCGCGCGGCGTTTCTGCGTAGCGGCACGATCCACCTGTTTTCGGTGTCCGGGCTGAACGTCGGTATGGTGGGCATCGTGTTCGGCACGTTGCTGCAGTTGCTAGGCTTGCCCTATCGCGGGCGCTACGCCCTGATTCCTCTGCTGCTTGGCGCCTATGTGCTGATGACGGGGTCGGCGCCGTCGGCGGTGCGCGCCTGGCTCATGGTGTGCGCCGTGTGCTGGGCGCGGGTTCGATTCCTGGCCTTGTCGCCGCTCAACGGAGTCGCCTTGGCCGCCGTGGCCATCATGCTGTGGAACCCGCTGGCCCTGCTGCAAGCTGGTTTCCTGTACTCGTTCACGACGGTGTCGGCGCTGGTTCTTGGCTGGCCGTGCCTGTCGACGCTGGTGCGCGTGCTGCGCGAGCGTGACGGCTGGTTGCCGCGCCCACTGCGCCCCCGTCTCCAGGCGCACGCCGTACGGTCCACGGTCCAGGCCGTCGGGGCCAGCGTAGTGGCCTGGTTTGGCGGCGCGGGCTTGATGCTGTACCTGAGCGCCATGGTTGTGCCTGCCGCCCTGCCGGTGAACGTGATGCTGATTCCCTTGGCCTATGTCCTGATGGTCTTGGCCATTCCCAAGATGATCGTGGCGTGCCTGCCTCTGGTCCTGCCCAATGCCGTCGCCGGGCAGATCATGAACGCGCTAGTTGAGGCGATTCAGGCGCTGGCGACCGTGGGGAGCGGTCCTGGCGGTAGCTGGGGCGTGCCCACCCCGTCAGGCGCCCTGGTGGCCGCCTATTACGTAACCCTCTTCGCCGCCCTGGCGGCGTGGCTGCCTGGGCGGGTTCGGCTGGCGGCCGCTGCCGTCGCCAGCGCCCTCCTGGCCGCCGCGACCTGGATCCCTTGGCAGACGCCGCGACTCGCCCTGGTCTGGGGCGGAGACTGCGACATCCCCGTCGTCGTCATCGAGCGTGCTGACGGGATGCCGCCGGTGGTCCTGCACAGCGGCACCGCGGAAGCGCAGCGGACCCTGCTGAACTGGCTACAGAGGCGCGGCCATCGTCGCGTGGATGCGTTGGTCTTCGGTTGGGACTTCCGGCGTACCGCCGAGCGGGCGCCCGCGGCCGTGCGCCTGTTGCAGGCTGATACCCTCATCCTTCCCGCGGCGCCACGCCTCGGCAGTCCCTTGTACCAAGCCGTCATCGAGCAACAGAGCCGGGGGGGTAAGGTCCGCTTCCTGGCCCACGCGCCAGCGGGGGGCGAAAGGGTCACCGCCACCTGGCCGGGAGGCGAGATATCCGTACTCGACGACGGCGACAGCCGCAGGATACGGATCGTCACCCGCGGCTGCGGCACACCGCAAACCGTAGCCATCAGCCGCGAGCCCTCCGGCCGACACCGCCTGACGCTCAGCCAGGGAACCGGACCGGCCACGGTCACCGAGGTCATCCCCACCTTCCATCGGCGGCTGATCGAAGTCATCCCGGCCAGCGAACCGGACCGCTGAGGCCGGATGCATGTCGCCATGCAGGAGCTCTGAGACGAAGCACTAAACGCTTCCCCCGGCGGGCAAGCCACCGGGATTTCTACACCAGGCCCGAATCCCGCCAGGCTGATGGCTATCCGCATAGTGCCGTGGATGCCCTCAACGGCTACGCCTTGGTGGGGTCCGAGCACGACTGACGGCGACCGCGAAACACTTGATTTGGCGCCCCCGGCGGCGATATTGAGGAACCGCCGTCCGCCAGCACCGGCCGGTACTGTTCAAGGGCCCGTAGCTCAGTTGGTTAGAGCAGACGACTCATAATCGTCGGGTCGCTGGTTCGAACCCAGCCGGGCCCACCACTTTAGCAGCCTGTAATCAACCACTTATAGCTCCATTTCTTTCCTTGTCACCTCCTGTCCTAATGGGTCATAGTGGTCGTTTCTACTGTCGATTTACTGTAACTCGTCTGTGCCTGAGCCATCCGGATGAGATGGGGACCGACAAACCCGCAATCCTCTGTCTGCCTTGTTGCCGCCGCGCTTCTGCTGGCGGGGTGGGGTAGTGCGGCGGTGATCTACTTCACCCTCGACGATGTGCCCGAAAACTCGGTGATCGAGCAGATGGAGAACTCGAAGCTGATCAGGCGCGACCTTCAGCTCTACGGCGGGAAGATGACTCTCCTCGGTCATGACGCAGGCCGGTGGTTCCATAGGCACAGCCATGGCAAAGCCCTCTGGCTCCCCATCGCGGCGCTGACTGGACTCACCTCACTCGTGCTGCTTGTTGCTGCTGACCAGATGCAGCTCGGCTCTGACGTCGCGGCTGCCGGGAGCAAGTAGCGGCGCCATCCCGCGGGGGTGATGCGTACGATGACTTGCCGATGCGGCCCAAGCTGGACGCTGTGGCCATGGAGTGCCCACACGTTTCACCGGGGCCACCCATCCGACACCGTTTCGCGACCGGATGCAATAAGGATGGCCGAGGTATTCAGCCCCAAAGGGGCCTTGTATACCAGCTCAGGGCAACGCCCCATGAGCGCTAACTTTAAGGGCTCAAACCCATAACCGGCCTATTCCCAGAGCGTTGCCCCATAGGCGCTAACATAGAACCGCTTACGACCCCAAAGGGTGAGAAAGCGGCGTCAAGCCGCCGACAGTCCAAAGCCTGCCTGGCTGCGCCACGCCAGGGGGTATCATACTGCACCCCAACAACGTGGGGTGCTTTGGAGTGCGGTGACTCGACACCGCTTTCGGCGGGCGAGAAGCGAC
>CAILKC010000349.1 GCA_903834675.1 uncultured Victivallales bacterium
AAAAGCGTTTTCCGATACACGAATAACCTGCTAACGGTTCCATACCCGCCACGCCTCCTGCTGCTCCCGCTTGGGCGCCTGCAGCGCGTAGGTCGGATTGCCCTCGGCGATGGTCGGCGCATCCGCGAAAGGCGTCAGCGTGATCTTGGCGCTGCGGCCCGCCGGGAAGAGCCCGTCCAGCCAGTCTCGGTCCCCCACCGCCAGGGCCTCTGACCACAGCGGCTGCCGGGGCCCCCGGCCCCGCGCTATCTCCTCCGCAAGGGTGGCACGGTACCATGCGACGAACGACGGGTCTCCCGGCATCCCGAGGCACCATAGCAGACGCTCCCGGTTCACGATGCGGTAGCGCTGGCGCTCCCCGCAGATCTCGTGAAACGCCCCTCCCAGCCATTCCGAGGGATGGTCGCATACGCCGGCGCGGACCATGTTCATGTCGATATAGAACAGGCAGCGCGACAGATGCGGACCGCTCTGCACCAGCGTCGGGTGATACCGCCCCCGCCAGAACGCCCCTTCGCCGTGCTTGCGACGGTTCCAGTCACCGGCGAAGCTCCCCTGCACGAAGTGCATTACGGCGGACACGTCGCCGACACGCTCCGCCCACAGCAGCAGGTGTACGTGGTTCGCCGTCACCATGTAGCTGAGGACGTCCACGGGATGGCGATGTACTGCCTCGCGCAGGCGCTCCAGGTACGCCCGCCGGTCCCGCTTGAATTTCAGCAGGAAACTGCGCCCGTGGCAGCGGTGCGTGATGTGGTACACACACGGCTGCAATGGGTCCCGCGAATTCCGTCCCATGCCGACCTCCCCTCTGGTTTCGCCGCCGGCCACACCCCGCGCCGCCGACACCGCCGACACCGCCGACACCGCCGACACCGCACGAAGTACTGAAATACACTTGGCGGACAGAAAGTCAATCTGTATGCATTAAGGACGATTTATGACAGGCAAGAAGCACTGCAAGCATTCCAGTAGTTGCAGCAACCGCTGTAATATACTAAATCGCAGCAATTTCTGTGGGAACGGCACCGGTACATAACGGCACCGGTACATACACTTGGCGGACAGAAAGTCAATCTGTATGCATTAAGGACGATTTATGGCAGGCAAGAAGCACTGCAAGCATTCCAGTAGTTGTAGCAACCGCTGTAATATACTAAATCGCAGTAACTTCTGTGGGAACGGCACCGGTGCGCTCCTGTACGAGCGCCGCGGCGGCCACGCAGGGCCGCCCTCCAACGGGTCGGCGCGTTCCGCTCGGCCCGGAATAACCCACGTCGCGGTCGCGGCACGCGACTCAACCGCAAGCGTGCCCGTTATCTTAGAACAGCCCTGTTAGCTATCAGGCTTAGCTATGATCCGGGGGATTTCGGCGCTATGGTGTGACATCGTGCGGAGAGCGACTGCCGCCGGAATGTAGGTGTGCCGATACGGAGTTCTTGATGACGGAAACGACCTGCTATCCGCTCCTGCTGGAGCCGTGCTTTGAGCGTGGCGATGGGGGCGATGGCATGCTGCGTGAGTACCTGGCTGGAACCAGCCCGGAGCCGCCCGCCGGTACGAGTTGCTCCTGGGAAGTCGTGGACGCGCCGCCGCGCCGGAGCCTCGTGCGGAATGGCCCCGCGAGCGGGCGCACCCTCTCCGACCTTACCCTCGAATGGGGTTCGGACTTGGTCGGTAGACGGCACCGGCCGGGCCGGCCATTTCCAGTCTGCCTGCGCCTCTTGCAGAGCGGGCGTCAGGAACCCCTGACCGTCCACCCGGAACGTCCGGGTCTGACCGGCGCCGGCAGCAATACGAAGTTCTGGTATTGCCTCAATGCGGCCCCGGAGGCGATCATCATCAGCGGGATCAACCCGGCCGCCACCCGCCTGGGCTTTCTCGCCCAGCTCAACACTCGGCAGTTGCGCCAGAGCCTGCAAGTCTATCATGCCGAGCGCTACGATGCCTTCCTGGCGCCGGTGGGACGCGTTCACGCCCTGGGGCCTGGAAACCTGCTGATCGAGGTCCAGGAACACCCGGTCGAGGGTCTATCGGTGAGCGGCTGGGGTCCTGAGGATGCCGTGCACAGCGCCGCTGCCCAGACCGCCCTGGAACACGTGCTCTTCAGCGACCGGCTGGTGCGCCGCATCACCCGCGACGCCGGGCCTATCCGGCAGACGCGGAAGGTGCCCTTGTTGCCGCAGTGTCCGTCCTTCCACATCGATGAGGTCCGGCTCTGCGACCGCATCGCCGGCCGCACGGCGGGGACCAGTTTCCACCTTTTCTACGTGATCGAGGGGCGGGTGCGGCTGCTCTGCCGCGCGGAGCAGCACGACATCCCCAGCGGTCGCACGGTGCTTCTGCCAGCCTGCATCGGCGACTACTGCATCGAGACCCTCACGCCCCAGGCCCGGCTGCTCAAGGTGGCCCTGCCCGAGTGAGGCCGCGCCGAGACGCGGCGGCTCAACCCTGAACCCCGAACCCTGAACCCCGAACTCCGTGTCCCGGGACATGAACCTCTTTGATCACGCCAGCGCCGAGCGTCTGAAGAAGGAGCAGCCCCTGGCCGCTCGCATGCGTCCCCGTACCCTCGATGAGTATGTGGGCCAGGAGCACATGCTGGCTCCTGGGCGCCTGCTGCGGCGCGCCATCCAGGCGGACCGGGTCTCATCACTGATCTTCTATGGCCCGCCCGGCACCGGCAAGACCACCCTCGCCAGCGTCATCGCCAACACCACGCGGGGCTGCTTTGAGCAACTCAACGCCGTGCTGGCGGGAGTCGCCGACCTACGCCGCGTCACCGAGGAGGCCCAGAGGCGCTACAGCGAGGATGGCCGCCGCACCATCCTCTTCGTTGACGAAGTACACCGCTGGAACAAGGCCCAGCAGGATGCCCTGCTGCCCTGGGTCGAAAACGGCACCGTCATCCTCGTCGGCGCCACCACGGAGAACCCCTACTTCACGGTCAACAAGGCCCTGGTCAGCCGCAGCCGCATATTTCAGCTCAAACCGCTGGATGACACTCACCTGCGCCGCATCATTCAGCAGGCCATCGCGGACCCTGAGCGCGGCTATGGTGGGCTCCAGGTCGACCTCTGTCCCGCCGCCATCGACCACCTGGTCAACGTGGCCAACGGCGACGCCCGCGCCGTGCTGAACGCCCTCGAACTCGCGGTGGAAACAACCCCGCCGGCGGCCGACGCGGTGGTGCGCATCGACCTGGCCGTCGCCGAGGAATCCATCCAGCGCCGGGCCGTGCTCTACGACAAGGAGGGTGACTACCACTTCGATACCATCAGCGCGTTCATCAAGTCGCTGCGCGGCTCCGACCCCGACGCCGCCCTCTACTGGCTGGCCCGCATGGTCTACGCCGGTGAGGACCCGCGTTTTCTCTTCCGCCGCATGTTGATCTTCTGCGGCGAAGACATCGGGCTGGCCGACCCCGCCGCCATGACCATCTGCAGCGCCGCGGCCGAAGCCTTCGACCGGGTGGGCCTGCCGGAAGGCAACTACCACCTGGGCTTTGCGGCCCTCTACCTCGCCACCGCGCCGAAGTCGAACTCCGTGATGGGCTTCTTCGACGCGTTGGCGGCGATCGAGAAGGAGCGCGAGTCCGACGTTCCCAACCACTTGCGCGACGCCAGCCGGGACAAGGAAGGCTTCGGACACGGCGTCGGCTACCTGTACCCGCATGCTTACCGTGACCACTGGGTCGCCCAGCAGTACCTGCCCGACAGCCTCCAGGGCAAGGTCTTCTACCAGCCGGGCACGGTCGGACACGAACAGGCCATCGCCAGCCAGGTCCAGCGCCGACGGGAAGCGCAGCTCGCCGCCGCGGTCGAGGGCAACGCGGCTGGCGCCCCTCCTGAAATCCTGACTTTCTCGCCCCAGGACCAGGCCCTTGAGCGCTGGCTCGCCCGGACGCTCAGCGGGGTGGGCCAACACCTCGAACGCCTGCGCGACGCCGTCTTCGCCCAGGCCGCCTGCCAGCGCCACTGGCGCGTGCTCGACCTCAGTGCCGATACCGGGCTCTTCACCTGGGAAGCCTTGCGCTGTGCCGGCGAGGGCGGCGTCTGGTCCCTGGCCACAGACCCACGCACCGCGGCGGCCCTCAACGAGCAGGCGAGCTCCGCTCTGCCCGATCTGCGCCGACCCAACGTCATCACCGGCACTCTGCAGGAGCTGCCCCAGCTCCTGCCGCGGCTGCCGGGAGAAGAGCTGCGCTTTGAGCTCATCATCGGCCGCAATGTCCTGCTGCGCCTGCCTGACCGGTCGGCGGCCATCGCCGGCATCGCCGCCCTCCTGGCCCCGGGCGGACGGCTGGTGCTGGCGGAGAGCATCCCACGGCAGACGCAGCGCCTGTACGCTCTGCTCGGAGAGACGGCCCTCCCGCCTGACCTGGCTGCGCGCCTTGCCGCGGCCGAGGAAGCTCTCTACGCCAATCCTGACGACGCCATGGTGAACTGGGACGTCGCCGACCTGGCTGCCTGGCTCCAAGCCCAGGGCCTGATCGTCCGTGCCACCCAGGAACAGGAGGCGACCCTGCGTGTGGCCGTCACTCCCGCCCTGCTCAACCGCTGGTTCGCCGAGCCGCCGCCCGGGGCCAGGCCCAGCTACGCGCAGCATCTGCTCCGCCGCCTCTCGCCGGACGAGGTGCGGCTGGTGTCCGAGGCCTTTAAGACCCAGCTCACTGGCAAGCCGGCGCCGTGGCGTTCCCGGTCCGTGGTGATAGCCGCGGACCGCCCGTGAGTGCGAGGAGACGCCATGCCTGGCTGTATCAAGATCGTCGGCGCCCGCCAGCATAACCTCAAGAACGTCAGCGTCGAGCTGCCCCGCGATGCCCTCGTGGTCATCACCGGCCTGAGCGGCTCCGGGAAGTCGTCGCTGGCCTTCGACACGCTCTACGCCGAGGGCCAACGCCGCTACGTCGAGAGCCTCTCGGCCTACGCCCGGCAGTTCCTCGACCGCTTGCAGAAGCCGGACGTGGACCACATCGAGGGCCTCTCGCCAGCCATCGCCATCGAGCAGCGCGCCGCCGGTAGCAACCCCCGCTCCACCGTGGCCACCACCACCGAGATCAACGACTACCTCAGGCTGCTGTACGCCCATGTGGGCACCCCGCACTGCCCGCAGTGCGGTCGCGAAGTGCGCCGCCAGAGCGCCCAGGCCATCGCCAATCGCCTCCTCGAACTCCCCCCTGGCCTCAAGCTGCTGCTGCTTGCCCCCTACGCCCGCGGCCGCAAGGGCGAACACGCCGAAACCCTCGAACAGATGCGCAAGGACGGCTTCGTCCGCGCCCGCGTCGACGGCCAGATGGTCAGTCTTGAAGACCCCCTTCGCCTGGACCGCGCCCAGCGCCACACGCTCGAGGCCATCGTCGACCGCCTCAAGACCGGCGCCCTCGCCAGCGCCCGCCTGCAAGACTCCGTCGAACTCGCCCTGCGCCTTGGCAAAGGCCTCATCGTCACCCTGCTCGAAGATGCCAGTGTCCCCGGTGGCTGGCGCGAAGAGCTCGTCAGTGAACACCTCGCCTGCGTCGAGTGTGGCATCAGCCTTGGCGACCTGCAGCCGCGCGATTTTTCCTTTAACAGCCCCTACGGCGCCTGCCCGCGCTGCCACGGCCTCGGCATCGTGCAGCTCATCCAGCCCGAGCTGCTCGTCCCGAATCCGTCCGTGCCCCTCTGCAAGGGCGCGGTGCCCATGCTCACCCTGGGCCCGCGGCGCGTCGTCCGTTACCACCACCAGCTGCTGCAATGTGTGGCGCAGCACTACGGCGCCGACCCCGCCAGCCCCTGGGCGGATCTCTCGCCTGACCTCCGCCAGATCCTGCTCCATGGCAGCGGCCAGGAGGAGGTCCAACTCGAGTACTCCATGATGCGCCGTCACCACCGCGTCAAACGGCCCTTCGAGGGCATCGTCCCGCTGCTGCAGCGCCGTTTTCTGGAGACTGACAGTGAGTTGATGCGGGAACGGCTGCGCGCCATCATGGTCGCCGAAACCTGCCCCGATTGCCACGGGGCCCGCCTCAAGCCTGAGGCCCTGGCCGTGACCCTCGCCGAGCTGCCCATCCACCACTTCAGCGCCCTGACCATCGACAAAGCCCTGGGCTTCCTGGATCGCCTGACGCTGTCCCCGGAACAGGCCAGGGTAGGGCGGGACCTCATCAAGGAGATCCGCTCGCGCCTCGGCTTCCTCCAGGCTGTCGGCCTGGCCTACCTCACCCTCGATCGTACCAGTGCCACCCTGTCCGGCGGCGAGGCCCAGCGCATCCGCCTCGCCACCCAGGTCGGCACCGGCCTCGTCGGCGTACTCTATATCCTCGACGAACCCAGCATCGGCCTGCATCAGCGTGACAACGACCGGCTGCTCACGACTCTGCGCCGACTGCGCGACCTGGGCAATACAGTGGTGGTCGTCGAGCACGATGTCGCCACCATGCGGCAGGCCGACTTCATCGTCGACCTCGGGCCCGGCGCCGGGCGTCATGGCGGCTATCTGGTCTGCGCCGGCACGCCCGAGCAGGTCTGCCAATGCGAAACCAGTCTGACCGGGCAGTTCCTCGGCGGCCACCGGCAGATCGCCTTACCCGGCGCCCGAAAGCCTGGCAATGGCCACAGCCTCGACATCCACGGCGCGGCCGAGAATAACCTCAAACACATCACCGTCAGCATCCCCCTGGGCACGCTCTGCTGCGTCTCGGGGGTCTCCGGCTCAGGCAAGAGCACCCTGATCGAGTCCATCCTCATGCGCGCCGTCGCCCGCGCCCTGGGCCTGCGGACTCCGCCACCGGGGGCCCATGAGGCCGTGAGCGGAACCGAACACATCGGCAAGATGATCGTCATCGACCAGAGCCCCATCGGCCGCACCCCGCGCTCCAACCCGGCGACCTACATCGGCGCCTTCGATATCATCCGCGCGCTCTTTGCCCGCGTTCCCGACTCCCGCGTCCGGGGCTACACCGCCGGCCGTTTCAGCTTCAATGTCAAGGGCGGCCGCTGCGAGGAGTGCCGGGGCGACGGCCTGAAGAAGATCGAGATGCAGTTTCTGCCGGATGTCTACGTGGTCTGCGAAGCTTGCCAGGGCCGACGCTACAACCTCGAGACCCTGAACGTCCGCTACCGCGGGCGCTCCATCGCCGATGTGCTCGATATGACCGTGGCTGACGCCGCGGAATTGTTTGAGGCCGTCCCACGACTCAAACGACAGTTGGGCACCCTCGGCGAAGTCGGCCTCGGCTACGTCAAGCTTGGCCAGCCGGCGAGCACCCTCTCGGGCGGCGAAGCGCAGCGCGTCAAACTGGCGGCCGAACTCGCCCGTACTCCCAGCGGCCACACGCTCTACGTCCTCGATGAGCCCACCACCGGATTACATCTGGCCGACGTGGAGAACCTGCTCGCCGTCCTGCTCCGCCTGCGCGACCACGGCAACACCGTCCTGGTCGTCGAACACCACCTCGACGTCCTCAAGGTCGCCGACTACATCATCGACCTCGGCCCCGAGGGCGGCGACGCCGGCGGCGAACTGGTCGCCGCCGGAACCCCGGAAGCCGTGGCCCGCGCCCCGCGCTCGCACACGGGCCGCTTCCTTCGACCGCTGCTCGGTCTGCCTGACCTCCCAGGCTGACCCCTGAAGCGGGCGGGGGATACCGCGAACCCGCCCGGAACGGGCTGGGCATCGCGGGCTCCAGGGAAACTCCGCGCGGGCGGGGGATACCGCGAACCCGCCCGGAACGGGCTGGGCATCGCGGGCTCCAGGAGACGGGGGATACCGCGAACCCGCCCGGAACGGGCTGGGCATCGCGGGCTCCAGGAGACGGGGGATACC
>CAILKC010000350.1 GCA_903834675.1 uncultured Victivallales bacterium
CAACCCATCCTTCACCATGGGCAGCCCGCTCGGCGAACTGGGGCGCGAAATCAACGAGACCCAGCATGAGGTGACCCTGACGCAGGAGTTCTACATCGGGGTGTTCGAGCTGACGCAGAAGCAGTGGGAGCGGGTGATGGGCTTCTGGCCGAGCTACTTCAGGAACGCCAGCGTCCGCGACGCCCGCCCGGTCGAAATGGTCTCCTACGATGACATCCGGGGGACTTCGTCAGGCGCAGGCTGGCCGGCCAACAGCGCGGTAGACGCGGGCTCGTTCATGGGCAAACTGCGGCAGAAGACGGGTCTGACGACCCTGGATCTGCCCACCGAATCGCAGTGGGAGTACGCCTGCCGGGCCGGCACCACCACGGCACTCAACAACGGCACCAATTTGACCTCAACCAGTCAAGACGCCAACCTGGCCCTGGTTGGCCGCTACTACTACAACAGCGGTTCGGGTTCTTACAGCGTGGCCAGTGGTCTGGCGCAGGGCACGGCGGCGGCCGGCACCTATCTGGCGAATGCCTGGGGTCTGTACGATCTGCACGGCAATGTCTATGAGTGGTGCCTGGACTATTATCAGACGACCGATCCCGGCACGGTGTCGGACCCGCCAGGTGCGGCGTCGGGCTCGGACCGCGTCAGACGGGGTGGAGGAAGCTGGTTCGGCATAGCGGCGAGCTGCCGTTCTGCCAACTGCGACGGCTACCCCCCGTCGAACAGGTCCTCTGTTATCGGCTGCCGCGTCGCCAGGACCCTGCCATGACCGGCCCTGGCGGGCGAGACGCTGGCGAGCCGTACGGTGGAGGTCGAGCGTCGGCCTGTGCGTACACGCAGACAGGGCCCGGGCGCGCAGGCGCCCGCGAGCCGTTCTGGTGGAGGGCGAGTGGCCCCAGGCGCGCAGGCGCCCGCGAGCCGTTCTGGTGGAGGGCGAGTGGCCCCAGGCGCGCAGGCGCCCGCGAGCCGTATGTCGCCCCGTCGCCCTCCAGGGGACCCGCTCCCGGTGGTCGCGGCGGCTTCGGCGGCCCGTCGCCCTCCAGGGGACCCGCTCCCGGTGGTCGCGGCGGCTCCGTCGGCCCGTCGCCCTCCAGGGGACCCGCTCCCGGTGGTCGCGGCGGCTTCGGCGGCCCGTCGCCCTCCAGGCGCGGCGATTATGCCGGGCCGCTCTTGCACTCTGGCGGGATCCGCCTACCGTACGCCTATTGTACGGCGGTTGAGCACCTTGACACTAACGGGGAGAGGCACAATGCGCGCAAGGGTAGCTTGGTTGGTGAGCGGCTGGCTGGCGTTGGGGTTGGCGTGGGCCGCCGACCCGGTGGTGTCGAATCTGACGGTCATACAACGGCCCGGCACGAAGCTGGTGGACATCGGCTACGACCTGGCCGCCGCAGAGCCGGTCCAGATCGGCATGCGCCTCTCGGCCGATGACGGCGCGACTTGGACGCTGCCAACCGCAAGCCTGAGCGGCGACCTGGGGGTGGGAATCAGCGCCGGCGTCGGCAAGGCGGTGGTCTGGGACATGGGTGCGGACTGGGATGACCAGCACACCGCGCAGTTACGGGTCGAGATCACGGCCGCGGACCCGGTCTATCTGGTGATCGATCTTTCCGCCGGTTCGACTGCCACCAGCTACCCGGTGGCGTATCTCTGGGCCATCCCTGTCGGGGGCTGGACGGCGGAGCACAAGACCACCAAGCTGGTGTTGCGACGTCTTCCCAAGACCAACCCATCCTTCACCATGGGCAGCCCGCTCGGCGAACTGGGGCGCGAAATCAACGAGACCCAGCATGAGGTGACCCTGACGCAGGAGTTCTACATCGGGGTGTTCGAGCTGACGCAGAAGCAGTGGGAGCGGGTGATGGG
>CAILKC010000351.1 GCA_903834675.1 uncultured Victivallales bacterium
CGTATCCCCATCCAGAGACGGCGGAAGTCCTGCCCTCTGGCATGACGGCCCGCCGACCTCCACGCCCCAGACGCGCGCCAGCCCTGGAGCAGCGGTCGGCTCGACCGTCCCCCAGCCCTGGAGCCGGCGGTCCCCGCCGTATCCCCATCCAGAGACGGCGGAAGTCCTGCCCTCTGGCATGACGGCCCGCCGACCTCCACGCCCCGCGCCCTGATCACAGGGGCCGGACGGGCATTGCAGCGATACGATTCAATCGTTATATTTAGCGGTGGCGGTCTGAAGCGGTCGCACACTTGGAATATCTGGTAGCCTCGTATTATCGGGAGGCCTGGCCATGAGAGGGAGAATGCGTAAACCGGCCTTTACGCTGATCGAACTGCTGGTCGTCATCGCCATCATTGCCATTCTGGCGGCCATGCTGCTGCCGGCCTTGGCGCAGGCCCGCGAGAAGGCGCGGCAATCGTCCTGCCAGAGCAACCAGAAGCAGATCATGCTCGGCACGATCATGTACATGGGTGACCACGACCAACGCTTCCCGACGTCGACGACGACGGCGGCGGGAGATGTCCGCGTCAGCACCGTGGCGTGCAGTATCGGCGGCAAGGGCTGGTGCGCGAACAAGAATGCTGCGGTTCCTGCCCCCGTCCAGAATGGTTTCGTCCACACTCGGGTGAACATTCACGTCAACGACTGGAACGTCTGGAGCTGTCCGAGTATGACGACACGGCCGAGCGCGGCTACGGCCGATTCCACCTCCTACATGTGTGCCCTGGTGACGAACAACAGGAGCTTGGCGGGCTACACCACCCTCGAGGGCCAGAGCGAATCCGCGGTCAAAGCCCCCCCTTCCCTGCTGCCCATCTGGCAGGATGCGATAGCCTGGACTGGCACCGGCTCCGGAATCGCGGACAGTTGTACCGCGGTCATCGCCACACCCCACGGGGTCAGTTCTGGCGGCAAGCTGATGACAGCCTATATGGATGGCCACGTCGAGGGGCTGGCCGCCGGGTACTGGCTCACGAATCTGCGTACCATCCCGCGGCCATGGTGATCCGGGCCGCAGGGCCGGGTGTTGAGCCGGTTTGAGGGGTAACACGGCGCTGCGTGTAGAGAAAACCGCTGGAGTCCGCGGCCGATGAGTATCCTGCGTCTGCTATTACGGTTGGTGCGTTTGCCTTTCGACCTGGTCTTCCTCACCGTCGACTTTGCGCGCTTGCTGGGCTACCACGCGATGGGCCTCTTCTGGTCGCTCACGGGCAACGAGCGACCGCCCTTTGGGCCCTGCACGCACAGTTCTCTGGTTGAGGTGGAGGGCGTCGAACTGTCACGCTGCCCCCTGGCGGGCAAGTACGGCAATTCTTTCCTGGCGCGTTTGCTCTGTGCGGGGCTGGCCGACGACGACACCGGCTCCGATATCGCGGCCTGTGGCTGCGAGAACACGCTGCGCTCGGGACTGCTTCGCACCGTGGCTACAGGCAGCCTGCTCCTTGTCGTCTGGGGCGTCATCCTGGGCTCGGCGGGCTACGTGCTGACCCTCCGCTACGGGAACCCGTTCAGCGCGGCCAACACTCAGACGCAAGCCGCGGCGGCAGCGGAGCCGTCGCTGACCTCGGAGCAACGCCAGGAACAGTCACGGGAGTGGGTCATCAAAGGGGAACAGAGCCTGCTGGCAGGCGATGCGGCGGGCGCCCGCCTGGCCCTGCAGAAAGCCACGGAACTCGACCGCAGCAGCGTCGCCGCCTTCACGACGCTCGGACGGGCCTGCGTCAAATTGGAGTTCTTTGGCGAGGCCCAACAGGCCTATGACCAGGCCCTGAAACTGACCCCCCGCGGTCTCGAGGTCTTGATCGAGACCGCCGCCCTGGCCCGCGACACCGGGAACCCGCAACGGGCTCTCGCCCTGGCCACCCAAGCGGCCGAACTTGCCCCGCAGTCCTTTGCTGCCAGCCTGGCGCTGGTGCGAGCCCAGCGGCAGACCCAGCATCTGGACGAAGCGGCCAAGACCGCGGCCCGCTTGTTGGCCCTGAAAGCTGACGACCCGCAGGCGTTTCAGGAAGCTGCCGCCGTCGCCTTTGCCCAAGGAGCACTCGACGAGGCGGAACGCGGCTACCGCCGCAGTATTGAGTTGGACGCCCAGTTCCTCGACCCGCGCCTCGGACTGGCATTGGTGCTCGGCCGACGCGGGGATACCGAAGGCGCCCGGCAACACCTCGAGGCTCTGATTTCCCAGTATCCCGCCGACCCCACGCCGAAGATCGAGATGGCGGAACTCCGTCTGCGCACCGGCGACATCACCGAGGCGATCCGACTCTACAGCGAGATCTGCCAGAAATTCCCCAACCGTTTCCATCTGCGGGCCCGGCAGGGCGAACTGCTGGGACTGAGCGGGCGCACCGATGAGGCCTACCGCGTCTTGCAGGCTCTGCTTAAGGACAGCCCAGGCGACGCCCTGGCCCGGCTGGTTCTGGCCGACCTGTTCTTGCGCCGCGGCCTCATCTCTCTGGCGGACGAGCATGTGACCCAGGCGCTGGCGCAACGCCCGGGTGATCCGCAGGCCTACCGCCTGCGGGCTCGGATCATGGTGGCGCAGGGGAGTATGGATGCCGCCATCCGCATGCTGCGCGTGCTCCTCGATGCCATGCCCCAGGACGCCGAGCTGCACGCACGCCTGGCCTATTGCCTCGAACAGAAAGGCGAGCTGGAAGAAGCCGAAACGGAGATCGGGCGGGCCATCCGCGGCCGTCCCGACATGGCCTCTCTCTACGTTCAGTACGCCCAACTGCTGGTCCGCGCCAAGCGCCTCAACGAGGCCGTGACCGCCTACCGCACCGCCCTCGAACGCGAACCACGCAACCCGTTGGTGCTGAATAACCTCGCCTTGACGATACTGGAGGCAGGCCAGCCTCCGGCCGAAGCGCTTGAACTGGCACAGAAGGCCCGCGACCTCGCGGCCAACAGCCCCCAGATCGCCGACACCCTGGCCTGGTGCCATTACGTGGTCGGCAACCCGCAGGCGGCGGAGCCGCTCAGCGCGGAAGCCCTGCGCAGCCTGGGAGACAACGCCACCGTGCGTTTCCACCGGGGCCTGATTCTGCAGGCATTAGGCCGGAAGGTGGACGCGGCCAGCGAGCTTGAAACCGCGGTTCGCCTCGGCCTGCCAAAGTCCCTGGCCAGTGAGGCCGAAACCGCTCTGGGCGCGCTCAAGAAGCCCTGACCGGCGGCCTCGCCAGGTGACGATTCTGGCGTCTGCAAGCGGAGGCCCGCCTCACGCCGGGATCCCGGACGGCGCCGTCCCGCTGCCGGGCGGATAGCGCCGGTAGACCTGCACCACCAGCACCACCGCCAGGAACAGGCAGAGCACGTCGGCCACCCCCTGCGCGGCGAACACCCCGGCCGCCCCAAAGAGCCAGGCCAGCGGGAAGAGCAGCGGGACCACCAGCAGGACATTCCGGCTGAGCGTCAGCCACATGGCCCGCCCACCCATGCCCATGCCCTGAAACATGAACACCGCCATCATCTGCGGCTCAACCAGAAAGAAGGTGCAGACGCGCAAACGCAACGCCAAGGGCCCGAGGCGCGCCAGCTCGGGGTCCTTGGTGAACGGCGACAGGATGGGAACCGCGAACACGCAGAGCAGCGTGCTGATCAGCAGCCCGCCAATACCCGTCCACAGCGCCGCGATGCGGTAGGCGCGCCACAGCCGCCGGTAGTCGCCGGAACCGAAGCAGTAACCGACCGTCGGAACCAGTGCCTGATTGACCCCGCCACCCAGACAGGAGACCATCAACATCATCACCCGCATCGACAGCCCATGCGCGGCCAACGCCGCCGGGCCAAACCCACCCAGAACCCCGTTGGTCAGCGACGCCACCACACTGCGCAAGACGCTGTCCGCCGCCGCCGGAGACCCCACCTGCGAGATGTCGGCCAAGACCCGCCAGCGCAGCCGAAAGTGCTGCAGCCGCAAGGTGTAACCGCTGCGGCGGCCATACAGATAGACCAGTGAGCACACCGCCCCGACCCCCTGTGAGATCACCGTCGCCAGGGCCGCGCCGGCAATGCCCAGATGCGGAAACGGCCCCCAACCGTAGATCAGAAAGGGGTCCAGGATGGCATTGAGTACCGCGCCCACCAACTGCAATAGCATGGGCACCAGCGTGTCCCCGGAGCCGCGGTAGAGCCCGCTGGAGGTCATGGTGAACAGCAGGAACGGAAAACCGCAGGCGACGATGGTAAGGTACGAGACCGAGGGCTCCAGGATCTCGGTCGTAGCACCGAACAAGAGCACGGCGGGGCGCGCCAGCGGCAGCAAGGCCAGGGCCAGCGCCCCGCCCAGCGCCACGGACAGCAGCAACGCATTACCGGCGGCGCAGTGCGCCTCTTCTAAACGTGCCGCCCCGAAGCGGCGAGCCGCCAGCGAGGTCACCCCGGCAGTCAAGCCCATTCCCATGGCCCCCGCAATCATCTGCAGGGGGAACAGCACCGTCAAGGCAGCGATGGCGTGTGTGCCTTCCGGCAGGCCCGCCACCCAGAAGGTATTCACGACGTTATAGAGCGACGCCACCAGCATCCCGACCATGCCGGGGATACTCATCCTGATCATCAGTGGCCCGAGCGGGGCCGTGCCCAACGCCGCAGTTTTCTGCTTCATCGCTCTCCATGCCACCGCCAACCAAGCGGACTTGGCACTATCGCACCGAATCCCCGCCACACAAGACTCGGCGGACAGTGCGCAGGGCGCAGGTCAGTTCCGTCGGGGTTTGCTGGTATGAGACTTGCAGCAACCTCGTATGACCCAAACCGCTTCCCATTCCGCCCCTCGTCCGCCACTGCGGACGAAGGGCGTTGGAGGGCGCCGCTGCGTCGGCGCCGCGGCGGCCACGCAGGGCCGCCCTCCAGGCGCTCCGGCGCGTCCCGGCCGGAGCGGAATGGGACCCGCGGCGGCAAGTCTCATTCCGGTAGGTCCGGCACCAGCCGGGGGCTGGGCTGATCCCTGAACTCGGAACTCGGAACCCCTGTTTTTCCCTCCGCCAGTCTCCCTCTCCGTCTCCACCAGTCGCCGTTTCCCCGTCTCGCCGTCTCCACCTGGCCGACGCGCGATATGGACTGCGTGCGGCAGAGGACCGCGGACGCGGCCCGTCGACGCCGCTTTCGCTGCCGACGGTACGACGGCGGTCGTTTCTTGAAACAGCCCTGGGCAGCGCGGGCCGGCCCGTGGTATGTTCTGGCTTTCGCGCAGCCTAGCGCGACCCACTCACTCCAGGAGTTCACATGCCAGTCAAACCGAGCTGTTTCCAGACCGTAGACGAGGGGGATTTGCAGGGCCTGGCGCCCAAGGTGCAGCCCTGGAAACGAGTCCCGCTCGACCCGGACTACAGCGGCGCCTGGACCCTGGTCGGCGATGTCGATGGCGATGGCCAGGTCGAGATCGTCTCGGCCCGTAATGTCAATGTCGGCGATGTCCACTACACCAGTGCCGTGGTCGCCCAGCGCCTGGATGGCAGTGTCCTCTGGCGCTGGGGCAACCCCGCGGTCGGCCGCCGCGGCCTGCATCATGACGTCGCCTGCCAGATCCACGACTGGGATGGCGATGGCAAACTCGAGGTGATCCTCTGCACCGACGGCTTCCTTGTCGAACTCGACGGCGCCACCGGCCAGGAACGCCGCCGGCTCGCCATGCCGCCCGAGGCCACCGACTGCCTGGTCTTCGCCGACCTCGCCGGCCGCGGGCGCGCGGCGGAGGTCCTGGTCAAGACCCGCTACTCGCAGATCTGGGCCCTGGACTACAGCGGCAAGGTGCTCTGGACCATCCAGAAGCCCGCCGGCTACCAGACCGCACATCAGCCCGTGCCCGTGGATGTCGATGGCGATGGCCGCGACGAGATCATGGCGGGCTATGCGCTGCTGAACCCCGACGGCACGGTCCGCTGGGCCCTGGAAGACGGCGGCCGCTTCAAGGGCGGCGGCCATCTCGATTGCGCTCGCGTTCTGCGCGGCGGCCCGACCCCGGACGAGTCCCGGCTGCTCCTGACCTGCTGCTCGCACGGTCGGTTGCTGCTGATCGACGGCGACGGCGCCATTCTCTGGGAGATCAGCGGACACCACTTCGAGTCCATCGACATCGGCAAAGTCCGCCCTGACCGGCCCGGGGTGCAGATCCTGGTGGACATCGTGCCGAATGCCGCCCGCGGCGACGGCAACGCCGTCTGGCTCCTGCATGAGGACGGCGAGTGGCTCGGCGAGATCAAGGCCGAATACACCCGCTTCCACGCCCTGGCCGACCTCAATGGCGACGGCCTGGACGAGATCATCCTGCCACACTCCCGCGGCCTCTTCGACGGCAACGGTCGGCGCATCGGCACCTTCGCCATGGAGTCACAAGCCGATGTCTACGGCGGCAGACCCTACGCCGAGGGCGAGATCGGACACATGGTCGTACACGGCGATATGACGGGCGACAGCGTCCCCGACGTGACCCTCACCGCCCCCCTGGCCGCCTACGTCTTCAAGAGCACCCCGGGACCCCTCCCACCCCGGCCCATCAGCTTGGGCTGCGGCGCCAATTACACCCTGTACTGAGGCGCCCCCCTGGCTCAGCGCATCACCCCGAGCCGCCGGAGCTCGAGGTAGCACCTGGCGCAGGCCCGGACATCCGCCAGAGCCTGGTGCGCACCCTCCAGGCTCTGCTTGAAGAGCTTCCGGTGCAATTCATCCAGAGAGGGCCACTTGAACCCGTAGCGTCCGGGGAGCTGGCAGAAGTCGGTCGAGGCCTGCATAGTGCATAGCCTAGGCTTGGCCGCGAGCGGGTTAGGCTGCCCCAGCCGCAGGAACTCGGCGCCGAGGATCTTCTCGTCGAATGACATGTTGTGGGCGATCAGCACCGTGGCGGCGGCCAGATCCGCGGCGATCTCGGCCAGCGCTACCCCCAATTCCACCCCAGTCTCGTGCGCCATCTCGGTGCTGATGCCATGGATGCGCGTGGCGTCGGCGGGAATCACGAAGCCCTGCGGTTTGATGATGTGCTCCACCCAGCGGACCTCGGTGCCGTCCGCCGCCGCCACCAGCCAGGCAAGCTGCACCAGCCGTGGCCAGTTCGCCAGATCAGACACCGGCGCTTTGTAGTTCTTCGGTATGCCGGTGGTTTCGGTGTCGAAAAACAGGATCATGTGCGTCACCTCTCCGGTCTGTCAAAAACGCAGGCGCGCCAGCAGCAGATTGCCGATGTATTGAATGCGATTGTAGGGCGAATCACCGCGCGCCCCATCCACAAAGAAAGGCATGCCCTCGCGGTAGCCTTCAATCAGGCGCTGCAGCCACTCGCCGGTGATCACCCAGGCCTCGTGCTCGTTCAGGTTCAGGGTGCAGAAGTTACCCATGCGCGCCCCGTTCTCCGGGATGATGACCCGTTCGGTTCGCCGCAGGACCCAGGGCCCCGCCGGGTCTACCTCTGCCATGAACAGCGGCGCGCGGTGACGGACCACGCCGTTGCTGAGCTCGCTGCGCCGGGTATACACCAGGAAGAGCGTGTCACCCTGCCGCAGCCAGTGCTGCTGGGTGTTGTAGCTGCCCAGTTCGGTACCGTCGTCAAACGTCCACGGTCGCGGCTCGGCATAGTTCAGGCCGTCCGTCGACACCGCCACGTAGCCGCGTAGATCGTTACGCAGAGTCAGCAGGTAGCGCTCCCCGTGCCGGATCAGCGACGGCTCGTGGAAGCCGCGGACGTCGGCGCACGTCAGCACGTTGCCGCGCTCGGCGACCGCCAGGGTCTTTCCATCCCAGACCAATCGCAGCACGCCGGCCCGGCCGCGCGCGTCGGCGCCCAGAAGCGTCACCGGACACAGCAGCGACCCATCCGCCAACTCCAGCCGCTGGCAGACGTCCGAAGAAAACACCTGGGTCACATCGCTGCCGACAAAGTGGGCCTGCCAGTTCACCCGCTGCCAGGGCACCGCGTCCTCCCGCAGCCGATCCCAGCGCGAGTAGATCAGGTCTGCCAGCAGTGACATCCCCTTGGCCCGCGGACTCCAGAGAGCATGGCTTTCCCCTTTGACGTTCGGCCGGGGCAGGGTGTCCTGGGTGAAACAGGTCCGCCCCAGCAACAGCAACGTGTCGCTGGCCCGGTGATAGAACGGCGACAGCCAGGGCTTCTCAAAGACGTCGTTGTCCAAGGGGTTCACCTGCAAGGCCTGGCTCTGGGCCGGATTGCTCCAGCGGGCGCCGCCGTCATGCGTCCAGGTGTAGTGATGCGGCCCGATATCGGAGCCGTTGAGTTGGCTGACGGTCACGATGACCCCCGGCGCCGTGCCCTGACGGCCGCCCGGCACCAGCGCCACGCTCGGCTCAAACCAGCATTCGTTGCGCTGCCGACCGTGAAAGATTGTCTCGACCTCAACGCGGTAGTCCAATGCCATCGCGGTTCTCCTTCGTCCCAGGCCTGCGACTCAGCCCACGCTTGGCAACATAACGCCGCGAGAGAGTCTGAACAGCAACGCCAACCCAGGGCTGTTTCAAGAAACGACCGCCGTCGTCCCGCCGACAGTGAAAGCGGCGTCGACGGGCCGCGGACGCGGCCCTCTGCCGCACGCAGTCCATATCGCGCGGCGGCCATGTGGACTGCGTGTGGCAAGGTCGCCGACGGCGACCGCGACACCGCTTTGGCTTGGCGCCTGTGCCATGTCTGACGGCGGGTATTCTCGCGCCACCAGATACGGCAGACAGACCACGGGGTGTTGCGCCGCCCAGCTCGGTTTCTTGAAACAGCCCTGACGCCAACCCTCGCTGGTATACGATGCGTTCGCGTGGCATTATGTTGGGAAGAGCGGCTGGCTGGGACGCCGCGCGTAGACGATCCGTACTGGATAGGGAGACCTGCATCATGATCGCCAAGGCCCTCATCTGCGATGCGCAACAAAGCTTCGCTCTGCGCGACGTCCTGCTGCCCGACTGCGGCCCTGACCGCATGCTGGTCCGGGCTCTGCGGACGGGCGTCAGCATCGGCACCGAGTTTGCCCTGGTCCGCAACAAGATCTCCTGGGGGCCCTACCCTCTATGCCTGGGCTACCAGGGCGTGGGCGTGGTCACCGAGGTCGGCGGCAACGTCACCGGCTTCGCGCTGGGCGACACGGTCTACTACCGCGACGGCAAGAATCTGCAGTTGACCGATGGCACCGCAGTCTCGTCGGTGGCCGGTACGCACTGTTCCCACGCCCTCATCAACCCCAAGGCGACACACGGCGTGGAACAGTTGCCCAAGGGGGTTGATCCGGAGTGCGGCGCGCTGTTTGTGATGCCGTCGGTAGCGCTCTACGGCGTCGACATGGTCGACGTGCGCCTGGGGACCGTGGTGGTGATCTACGGCTGCGGCCAGATCGGCCTCGGCGACGTCGCCTTCGTGGCCCGCCGTGGCGCTCTCACCATCGCGGTGGACCTGGCCGATGACCGCTTGGCGATCGCCCGCAAGCTGGGCGCTGACCACGTCATCAATGGGGCCAAACAGGATGTGGTCGCCGAACTGCGGAAGATCGCGCCGCAGGGCGCCGACACCGTGTTCGAGTCCACCGGCCTCCCCGCCTGCATCGATCAGGCCATCCCACTGGCCAAGACCAACGGCAAGTTCGTCATGCAGGGTAACTACGGCGCCGCTCCCATCAGCTTCCACTTCCTGCCCGCACACGGTCGGCGCCTGACCTGGTTCTTCCCCTGCGACGATGGCCTGGCCCCCTGCCGCCGGGCGGTCATGAAAAATATGGCCCTCGGCGCCCTGGACTGGAAGCAGGTCATCACCCACCGCGTGGCCGCCGCCGACAGCCCGGCCCTCTACGACGCCATCAACCGCGGCGCGGCCAACGATGTCATCGGCGCCGTCATCAACTGGGAGGCCTGCTGATATGGCTACCCTCCTGATCACCGGCACCAGCGGCTTCGTCGGCGGCGCCCTGGCCCGCGCCCTGGCCCCCCAGCACACCCTCTACTGCGTCTCCCGCAAGATCAATCCGCCCATCCCCGGCGCCACCATGATCCGCGGCGAGTTCCACTCCTTTGAGGACTTGCGCCGCTTGGATAAGGTCGCCATCGATGCCTGCGTACACCTGGCGGCGGTGACTGGCGGCTGCCGCGAAGAGGACGGCATCGAGGTCAACGTCGAGGGCACCCGCAAGCTGCTGCGCTACCTCATCGACCGCGGCTGCCGCAAGTTCGTCAACGCTAGCAGTATCGCCGCGGTGGGCTTCCAGAATGTCAAGTTCCGGCCCCTCCAGGTTCCCCTGCCCGACGAGCATCCGTGCCTCGACCGGGACGGTTACGGCCTCTCCAAGTATCTCATGGAGGAGCTGACCAAGTACCTCTGGCGTCAGAACGAGGGCATCGACATCATCGACATCCGCCTGGCCTCGATCATCCCTGACGACGCCAAGCCCCAGCCCCGCGCCCCGGGACCGGTCGGGCCGTGGAGCCTGGGCGGCATCAGCCTGATGTTCCTCAGCGACGCGGTACGCTGTTTCGCCCAGGCGGCCGAAGCCCCGCTCAAGCCCGGGGTCCGCATCCTGAATGCCGTCGGTCCCCACGCCTGCACCGCCTGCCCCGTGCCCGAGTTGCTGCGCGCCTGGTACGGCAAGGACGCCGAAGGCCTGGACTTCTCGGCCTACGAGCAGCCCGGCCATGCCTGGGATCCCGTCTACGACATCCGCCGCATCCAGGCCGAGATCGGCTTCGTACCGCAGCGGGATATCCCCCACGGCGCCGTCTGAAAGGGAAAATGCCATGCGATCCATCCTGACCGCGGTACCGTGGGCAGCGCTGGGGCTGTTCCTGGCAGCTTCGGCCGGAGCCCAGCTCCCGCCCGGGCGGATTCTGACCGGCTGGGGGGGCGGCAAAGCGGCGGACGTCGTGCCTCAGGCGGCGGCGGTCGGCTTCGCGGAACTGGTGCTGCACCACGAAAACACCGCAAACTTCGCCACCGCCATCGAACTCGGCACCCCGCACGGCATCGGCATCTACGGCTGGATGTACCTCGGCGATCTCCCCGCCTGGAAGAAGGCCTTCCCCGAGACTGAGCCGCCGCTCCAGGTCATGAGCCCCGCCGAGCAGGAGACACTCAAGCGCCTCGCGGCCGACCAGACGCCAGGCAAGTCCGGCTACCAGTTCGGCGGCGAGCCCGCGAACGGCGCCGACGTCCTCGAGACCCCGCTGCTCTGCTTCCATGACCCACGCGTTCTCGAAGCCCTGAAGCAGCAGGTCGCCGAGATCCTGAGCGTCCCGGGTGTACGCGGGGTGGCGTTCGACTACTTCGGCTACCAGAACTACCGCTGCTGCCTCTGCCCGGAGTCGCAGCGGCAGCTCGCCGCCTACCAGGCCCAGCACCCCGAACTGGCGCCCGAACCCGCCCTGGAGCGCTTCTCGCTCGATACCCTAGTCGAGTTCAACAACCGCCTGGCGGCCTATGCCTATTCGGTCCGACCGGAGGCGAAGGTGATCACGCACATTTACCCGGTCTATCTGCCCCAGCCGCTGTACGGGAATCGCCTCGACCTCGACGCCTGCGGCCAGACCGCGGCCTGGTTCTTTGAGCCCTTCTGGAGCCTGGAAAAGATCAAGAGCTACGCGCGGGTCATCGCCGTGGAGGCCAACCGCTACCATCCCCGACCACGCGGCGCCGCGCTCATCGGCTACTACAACGCCCCCGGCGTCTTCCCCGTCAAAGCCCCTGCCCGCCTGGAGGCCGAAATCCAGGCCATTCTGGACGGCGGCTGCACGCGGGTGCAGGTGTGTTCCTTCAACGACGTGCTCAAGACCCCCGAAGCGGCCGCTGTCTTCCGCCGCTTTTTTGGCCAACCGCCGCCCTAGTCTGAAAACCAGGGTTCAGGGTTCAGGCTAGACATGGAGGCGGTTGCCATGCATAGCAGACCCCGAAACCTGAAACCCGTTCTCACTTTAGTATGTCCGGCCGCAGCCGGGGGCCTGGCTTGTATGAGACGTGCAACAACCTCGTAGGACACCAGGCGCTTCCCATTCCGCCCTTAGTCCGCCGCGGCGGACTAAGGGCGTTGGAGGGCGCCGCTGCGTCGGCGCCGCGGCGGCCACGCAGGGCCGCCCTCCAGGCGATCCGCCGCGTCCCGGCCGGATCGGAATAGGACCCGCGTCGGCACGTCTCATTCCGGTAGGTCCGGCCCCAGTCGGGGGCCCGGCTGAGCCGCCGCGGCGGACTGAACCCTGTATTCCTCTCCGCCGCCTCCTTCTCCGTCTCCTCCAGTCGCCGTTTCCCCCTCTCCTCCAGTCGCCGTCTCCCCGTCTCGCCGTCTCCCCGTCTCCCCGTCTCGCCGTTTCGCCGTTTCGCCGTTTCGCCGTTTCGCCCTCTCCTCCAGTCGCCGTCTCCCCGTCTCCCCGTCTCCCCGTCTCCCCGTTTCCTGAACCCCAGGGCCCTCGGCGTCTGGAAAAACCAGTGGCCTGGGGTATGGTGTCCGGATTGTTTTTCTGCCGCGGTTCCCTGGTTCCAGCCGGGCTGGAACTCACGGGAGGAGACGCGGATCACTCCGAGAGGGGCGCATGCTGATCACGGTGATCGGTCGCGGCCACGGGGGCACCCGGGCCATGTCGCACACACTAACTGCCAGCGGCGTACACATGGGCGCTCCGCTCAATGTGTCAGGCGATCTGCTACCGCCGGAGGATATGTACGAGGCCTGCCGAGTCATGGCCAGGCACGTGGTGCATCTCGGCGGCCTGCACTGGGACTTCTCCACGCTTCACACCCTGCCGATCGACCCCGAGTTTACCCGGTTGGTCGAGTCTTATCTCTCCTCCGTCCTCGGCAGTGCTGAGCCCCGGCGCGGCTGGAAACTCCCCGAAACCGCCCTCGTCTTCCCCTGGATCGTGCGGCTCTTCCCCGAGGCCTCCTTCATCCACTGGGTCCGCGATCCCCGCGACAGCATCCTCGGCGCCCACGTGACCGATGACCTGGCGGACTTCGGCGTGCCCTACGAGCACACCGATAACCTGCGCCTCCGCCGCGCCATCAGTTGGAAGTACCAGATGGAAATCGTCCGGGCCACCCCCAAGCCCAAACGCTGGATCAGCGTCCGCTTTGAGGACTTCGTGCTCCGGCAGGACGAGACCCTGGCGCGGCTGAGCGCCTTCCTCGGCTTCCCCCTGGCCAAGATCCCCGTGCGTCCAGATGCCGTCGGCCGCTACCTCACCGACACCGGCGAGCACGCCTTCCCCTTCTTCGCCGAAGACGAGTTCTACAAGCTCGGAAACACCCTGCCGAGCGTCCCCGTCGGCGCGCCCTGAAGGCCGCCCGCAACCCCGATCTGCCACGCTGATTTGGGCGTTTCTGACGAGCGCGACGGAAACCTGCCGCGGCGCGCCGTGTCTAACCGCCTACCTTGCGTACTTCCGGGCAATGCCGGTCCCCCTAGGGCAGCACGAGGATTGCGGGCGTGTTACACATCGATGACCAACTCCAGCCGACCGATCTGTTGCCGGCTCTGCAGCTGTTCTGGGACCTTTCCGGGCAGAAGATTCGGCTGCTCGAGACAAGCTATGGCCCCGCGGCAGGGGCCCCGGTGCTCACGGTCGAGGGGCGCTACACCGCTCGTGCCTGGACCGAATGGACCCGCGGCTTCCAGTACGGCTCGGCCCTGCTGCAGTTCGACGCCACCGGCGAGGCCGAATTCCTCGAGGTAGGCCGCCGCGGAACCGCGCAGCACATGCCCGCGCAACTCACCCATTTCGGCGTCCACGACCACGGCTTCAACACGGTCAGTACCTACGGCAATCTCTTCCGGCTCCAGCGCGAGGGCCGCCTGAATCTCGGCGCCGCCGACGAAGCGCTTCTGGTCCTGGCCCTGAAGTGCTCCGCGGCGGTGCAGGCCTACCGTTGGACTCACACCGCCGAGGGCGGCTTCATCCACTCGTTCAACGGCCGACACTCGCTCTTTATCGACACCATGCGCTCCCTCCGCATCCTCGCCATCGGGCACCGCTTGGGCCACCTGTTGCTGGCCGAGAATGACCGCCACGTGTCGCTGCTCGAACGCCTGGTCCAGCATGCGCGCACCACCGCCACCTGGAATGTCTACTACGGCACCGGGCGAGACGCCTACGACGTCCACGGCCGGGTCGCCCATGAGAGCATCTTCAACGCCGACGACGGCTGCTATCGCTGTCCCAGTTCCCAGCAGGGCTACTCGCCATTCTCGACCTGGACCCGCGGCCTGGCCTGGGCCGTGTGCGGTTTTGCCGAACAGCTCGAGTTCATCGACGCGCTGCCCGCGGCCGAATTCGACCGCCTGGGTGGGCGAGACGCCGTCGCGACGGTCATGGCCGAGGCCGCCCGAGCCAGCGCCGACTACTACCTCCGGGAAGCCGCCGCCGACGGCATCCCGTACTGGGACACCGGCGCCCCCGGCCTGCACCGCCTTCTCGGTTGGCGCGACCAACCGGCCGACCCGTTCAACCCCTACGAACCCGTGGACAGCTCCGCCGCCTGCATCGCCTGCCAGGGGCTGCTGCGCCTCGGCCAGTGGCTCGAAGGCCAGGGCGACCCCGAAGGGCACCACTATGTGCAGGCCGGACTGACCATCCTCCGCAACCTGCTCGACGCGCCCTACCTCAGCACCGATCCGGCCCACCAGGGCTTGATCCTGCACTCCCTCTACCACCGCCCCAATGGCTGGGATTTCGTGCCGCCCGGACGCACGGTCCCCTGTGGTGAATCGAGCCTCTGGGGTGACTACCACGCCCGCGAAGCCGCCCTCTACGTGCAGCGCCTCGCCCTCGGGCAGCCCTACCTCACCTTCTGGGGCCCCACGCCGTAATTCCAGGTTATAGTGTGGCCCCAACGCCTTCCGGTTCGTGCCCTGGGCCGAACGCCACAACCCGAAAACGGTTCCTGGCGGACTCGCTCCGCCGGGACGGCAGGCAGATTCCATCAGTCAGGTCTGGTCAAAGGAGTGCATGGCATGCAGATCCTGTCGCCTGCAATTGACGGCTACCTCACCCATTCCTCTTGGATTCGGCGGATGTTTGAGGCTGGGATCGAACTCAAGCGTACCTATGGCGCCGACAACGTCTGCGATTTCAGCCTCGGCAACCCCGATCTGCCGCCGCCGCCGGCGGTCAAGCAGGCCCTGCGGGACATCGCGGACAGCCTGGACCGGCCCATGGCGCTGGGGTACATGCCCAACGCCGGCTACCCGGAGGTCCGCGAGCGCCTGGCAGCCTACCTGGCCAGAGAGCAGAGCGTCGACCTGCGCGCCGACCATGTCGTGCTGACCTGCGGCGCCGCCGGGGCCATCAACGCGCTGTTTCGCGCCGTGCTATCGCCGGGGGATGAGGTGGTCTGCCCGGCGCCCTACTTCGTCGAGTACGGCTTCTACGCCGGCAATTTCGGCGGCGTGCTCAAACCGGCGCGGTCGAAACCCCTGACCTTTGAATTGGACCTGGATGCCATCGCCGCGGCGCTGTCCGAGCGCACCCGGGTGGTGCTGGTCAACTCCCCCAACAACCCGACCGGGGTGGTGTACGACGAGGGGCCGTTGCGCCAGCTTGCCGCCCTGCTCGAGCAGCACACCCGGAAGATCGGGCGGCCCGTGTACCTGGTTTCCGACGAGCCCTACCGCTTTCTCACCTACGATGGGGTCAAGGTGCCCCCGATCCTGCCGCTCTACCCGTTCAGCCTCGTCATCGGGTCCTTCTCGAAGAACCTGTCGCTGGCCGGCGAACGCATCGGCTACCTGGCGGCGGCGCCGACCATGGAGGGCGTCGAACGGCTGATCGCTGGCGTCATCATGACCAACCGCATCCTCGGCTTTGTCAACGCTCCCGCCCTCGGCCAGCGCCTGCTCGCCGCCGCCCTCGGCAACGAGGTCGACGTCGGCATCTACAGGGAACGCCGCGATGCCATGGCGGGCGTGCTGGACGCCGCCGGCATCCGCTACGCCCTGCCGCGAGGCGCCTTCTACTTCTTCCCCCAGGCGCCTGACGGCGTGGATGACAAGGCCTTCGTAGACCGGCTCCTGCAAAACCGCGTCCTCGGCGTGCCGGGCAGCGGCTTCGGCTACCCGGGCTTCTTCCGCCTGGCCTTCTGCGCCGACAAGCGCGTCATCGAACGCTCGGCGGAAGGCTTCCGCCGGGCGGTTGCCGGCTGAACCCCTAGCCCAGCGTCGCGGGCCATTCTGAGAGGACTCCGCATGTCCGAGCATCAACGTTTCGCCTATCGTTCACTGACCGAATTGCGTGCGGACATCGCACGTCTTGGCCTCGGTATTCCCACCCAGGAAGAGGTCGGCATCCTCGGCCAACCCGTAAGCATCGGCCGACACCAGCTCCCCAACCGTTTCGCGGTCCATCCGATGGAGGGGTTCGACTCGGATACCAAGGGGGCGCCTGGGCCGCTCTCGTTCCGCCGTTATCGCCGCTATGCGGAGGGGGGCGCCGGTCTGCTTTGGTTTGAGGCCACCGCGGTGCTCTGGGAGGCCCGCTCCAACCCCGGACAGCTCTGGCTCCATGAGGGTAATGTCGACGTCTATGCCCGGCTGGTCGAGGAGACGCGTCGGGCGGCTCGGGAGGCCTGGGGCCGCGAGCCGGTCCTGGTGCTCCAGCTCACGCACTCGGGACGCTACAGCAAGCCCGCCGGAGTCCCGCGACCCCTGATCGCGCACCACAGCCCGATTCTCGACCCGCTGCACCGCCTGCCGCCAGACTACCCGCTGGTCACCGACGACTACCTGGACCGGCTGCAGGAACACTTTGTCGCGGCCGCACGCCTGGCGGCCAGAGCCGGCTTCGACGGCGTCGACATCAAGGGCTGTCACCGCTACCTGGCCGCCGAGCTGCACGCCTCCTTCACCCGCCCTGGACGCTATGGCGGCAGCTTCGAGAACCGTACCCGCCTGCTGCGCGAAACCATGACTCGCATCCGGGACGAGGCGCTGGGCCTCTTCGTCACCACCCGCCTCAACGCCTACGACGCCATCGCCCACCCCTACGGCTTCGGAGTGAGCACCTACGACCACCGCGTGCCCGACCTGAGCGAGCCGCTGCGCTACGTCGAGATGCTCCGGGAGATCGGCATACCGCTGCTGAATCTCTCCATCGGCAACCCTTACTACAATCCCCACTACGGCCGCCCGTATGACTTTCAGATCTATGGCGCTAACCTGCCTGAAGAGCATCCCCTGCAAGGTATTGCACGATTCCTTACGATCACCCGTACGGTGCAGAAAGCCTTCCCGGACCTGCCCGTGATCGGTTCCGGTTACGCCTGGCTGCGCCAGTTCATGCCCAACGTGGCCGCCGCGGTCGTGCAGAGCGGCGGGGCCACCCTCGTCGGCCAGGGCCGCGGCGCCTTCGCCTACCCGGAGTCCGTACGCGACATCCTCGAAAAGGGCGCCATGGACCCCAAGAAGTGCTGCGTGACCTGTTCGGGCTGTACTCAGATCATGCGCGACGGAGCCAAGACCGGTTGCGTCATCCACGACGCGGATATCTACGGGCCGCAGTACCGCCTCGGTCGCCGCTACGCCTTGGATCGGCTGCAGCACGAAGTCCGGCGTTGCCGCGCCTGCCTGGAGGCGACCTGCAGCTCCGCCTGTCCCGCCCAGGTCGACGTCCCCGGCTTCCTGAAGGCCTTTGCGCAGGGCGACATCGCCACCTCCTATGCGATCCTGCGAGAGCGTAACGTCCTGCCCGAGATGTGCGGCTTCGTCTGCCCGGCCAACGAGCAGTGCCAGGGCCATTGCGTCGAGGACATCTTCGCCAAGAATTCGGTACCCATCCAGGACATCCAGATGGTCGTCTCCCGCAGTGCCCGCCTGCAAGGGCTGACCGGGGTGAAGCTGGGCGTAGCCACGGGCAAGCGGGTGGCGGTGATTGGCGGCGGCCCGGCCGGTCTCGCCGGCGCCATACGGCTGTTGGAGAAGGGGCACCACGTCACCCTGATCGAACGCGGCGACCGCCTCGGCGGCACCCCGCAAACCACCATCCCGGAAGAGCGCTACGCCGACGCCGACGCCGAAGTGGAAGCCATCCTCGCGCCAGCCCTGGCCGAGGGACGCCTCGAGCTGCGCCTGCAGACGGCGCTGGGCCGCGAACTGGCCCTGCCGGAACTCTGCCAGACCTTCGACGCCGTCTTCCTGGCCCTCGGCCTCAGCGCCTCCACACGCCTCGGCCAGGCCGACGGCGTTACCGATGCCCTGGCCTTCCTGCGCGACGCCAAGCTGAATCTGCTCCCACGCCTCCCGGATCGAGTCGCTGTCCTCGGCGCCGGCAATACGGCCATGGACGCCGCCTCGACCGCGCTCGACCGCGGGGCCCGTGATGTGACCCTCATCTACCGGCGCTCATTCCGTGAAATGCCCGCCTGGAAGAGCGAACGGGATGGCTTCCTCGCGAAGGGCGGCAATATCCTGCTGTTGCACCAGCCGCTCGGTTACCAGACGGACGCGGCCGGTCGGCTGTGTGGAATCCGCCTGGTGCGCACGGAACTCGGCGAGCCCGACGCCTCCGGTCGGCGTCGGCCGATACCCCTGCCCGCCAGCGAGTTCACCTTCCCTGTCGAGCTCGTGATCGAGGCCATGGGCCAGGCTCTGGAGGCAGATCTGCGCCAGGCACTTGCAGGCGTCACCTTTACCCCTGCGGGCCTGATCGCGGTCGATGCGCGTTTTGCCACCAGCAAGCCGGGACTCTACGCGGCGGGCGACGCCATCAACGGCGGCACCACGGCCGTCCAAGGCATCGCGGAAGCTCTGCGCGCCGCCGCGGCCATTCACGAGGACCTCATGGCCCGGCCATGATGCGGCTAGGGTAGCGGCGGCTTGTAGACCTTGAAGCTCGCCACCGGGACGGCGCCATCGCCGTTGGGGGTAAACTCCAGCGTGTGCGGGCCGTTGCTCAGCCCCTGGGCCAGAGTCGTGGCGTACTCGCGGGAAGCCTCGGGCGTGGCCGGGGCCTGGTAGACGTCCACAAACAGCGGCTTCGTCTCCCAGGTGATCACATAGTCCGGCGGCAGCGGCTTCTTGGCGTACTGCAACGCCCCGATGACACTCCAGGCCGAGGGCTCGATGGTGACCCGGCCCGAGCTCGAGACGAAGCGCTGGCTGGCGCTGCCTTCGCCGTCCGGGCCGGTGACCGAGCCACTCACGGCGAACTTGAGCACCTTCTTCTCCACATCGCACTCGCTGATCTTCAGCGTCCAGGTCTCGACGAGCAACGGCTGGTCATGGCCGAACTGGTTGATGGAAGGCCACCATACGTGCGGCGCAGCGGTCGGGCGACCGTGGTAGTACAACTCGGGGAACTGGGACGGCGCCTTGCCGTCCAGCAACACCTTGGCAGTGCCCAGTTTCGCCTCGGCGCCAGGCTTGGCGATGACGTCAATGCGGTTGCCGTCAAACTGCAGTTTCAGGCTCCCCCCCGGTCCCGGCGCCAGGCGCGGGTCGGTCGTCGGGGTCTCCCGCACCAGGTCCTTCCAGGGGTCCTGCGGAAAGGCAGGATCGTAGCGCAGAGAGGGCGCGACGAGCTTGCGGATCAAAAAGTTCCCCAGGGCATTGGGGTGGACGCTGTCTGCCAGGGTGTCCTTGGGGTAGAGCTGATGCTCTTTGAGGTAAACGCGCAACGCCTCACGCACCTCCGCAATCTCGCAACCGTACTTGGGGGCCAGTTGCCGCCACAGGGCCACCCGTTCCTCGTCATCCTTGGTCTGCCCGATCACGCCGGGATCGTCGAGAGGCGTCTCCTTGGGTAGGGTGGGGTTGAAGCGGAAGTGCGTGGTCCACAGCAGGATCTCGGAGGTGGTACGCTGCCGTACCCGCTTGATGATCTCCTCCTGCTCGCCCGTCTTCACCCCGCCCCAGCAGTGGTAGATCAACAGGTCGGGGTAGAAGGGGTAGAGGTCGTAATCCGCGGTCTTGAGCAGCGATTCGGCACCATAGCCACCAATCGCGCGGTTCTCGATCTGGAGGTCGGCATGGGGGTACTGTTTGCGCAGGTCGTCGGCCAGGGCGTAGGACCACGGCCCAGCGGTAACGGACTGGCCGTAGAACAGGATGCGCACCCGGTTACGACGCTCCGGCGTGCTCGTGGCCAGCAGCGTCATCGTGCGCTGAATGCTCTTGCCAAGCTGGGCCAGGTTCGCCGGCGCCGGCGGCGCCTCGAAGGCGTCCTGAGCCATCGCCGCGCCGCCGCAGAGCAGCGCAATCAGCGTGGGAGTCCGGCAGATGAGAAGCTTCACGAGCGCCTGCCTTTCGGTTCACCGTCGTCTCTGAGCCATGTCAACCTGGACAATCTGGACAGCCTAACCGCCTAACCGCCTAATCGGGGGGAGCCCTACGGGTACAGGACCGGCAACGTGCGGCCCTGCGCGGCGCTCTGCCCGGCCAGATCCATGATGTGAATGGGCCGCCGTGCGTATTCGGGCGTGATCACCAGCGGCTCGCCCTTGACCAAGTGGTCGGCGATGTTCTGGTAGAACTGCCAGCTTTGAGCTTGTGGCACCGGCCCCGAACGCTCGACCCGGCAGCCGTCTTCCTGGCAGGTCGCCAGCCAGCGATCGGGGTTGATGACGAAGGTGCCCTTCGTGCCAGTGACCTCCAGCATGCCGCGCCGCGGGGTCGAATCAATGCTGGACATGATCAGCGTCAGCCACTGGCCATTATCGAAGCGGACGATGGCGCTGACCTCGTCCTCGTTGGTATCCTCGCCATAGGGCGTGTGTTTGGCCCAGAAGCCCTTGTGCGCAAAGCCGGTCACCTCAACCATCTTGCCCCGCAGGATCTGCAGGGCGTACTCCAGGAAATGCGCGCCCCAATCGTACAGGATCCCGCCCGAGATGGTCTTGCTGGTGCGCCACCAGTTGCGGGGGCAGGCGTAGTGGCAGGAGTGCGCCTCGATCCGGATGACCTCGCCGATCAGGCCGGCCTGGATCTGCTCGAGCGCGTTCATGATCCAGCCATCCCAGTGCCGGTTGTGGTAGGTCGACAGCATGACCTTGCTCGCCTTGGCGGCGGCAATCATGGCGTCACACTCGGCGGTGGTGATGGCAAACGGCTTCTCGGTCACCACATGCCGACCGGCCTTCAGGCACTCGATGGCCAGCGGCGCATGGACGTTGTGCGGAGTGCAGATGGCCACCAGGTCGACGGGGCTCTGCTTCAACATCTCGGTGGCCGAGAGAAAGGTCTCCACCTCGGGAAAGTCCGCTTTCGCCACCGGCAAGCGGCTGGCATCAATGTCGGCCACCGCCACCGGCGTCATCCCGGCACGCTTCATCTCGTTCAGGTGATGCCGGGCAATGCTGAACGAAGCCCCATAGCCAACCACCCCGACCTTGATCTGTGCCGCGCTCTTGTACCGCTTCATCAATCCCCGTCTCCTTCCTGAAAAACCCACCGGGCCGGCAGCACGCCACCCCGGACGACCGATACCGCCTGCAATGTACTCCGCTACCGCACCCGCTTCCACGGCAGCCGGAAAGCGCGAATGAACAAGCAGGAATGCGCCGGGCCAGGCACTAGATTGGAGGGGACGTTCGGGGTTCGACGTTTTCCCCCTGGGTCAGGCGAAAAGGGGACTGGACCATGGCACGAGCACAAGGCTGGGCACTCGGACTGGCGGCGGCGGTGGCGCTGGGCGCGTCGGGGCAGGAGGCGCAGCGGGAGGCGGGGTTACTCTTCCACGCCGCCTTCGATGGGTCGGCGGTGGCGACCTACGCCAGCGGGGCGGCTGGCCCCCTGACGGCGACCCAGGTGCAGTTCGTTCCGGGCCTCGCAGGGCAAGCGGTGAAGGTGCCGCGGGGAGGCGTGCTGACCTACGCGACCCAGGCCAATCTGAACCGCGACCGGGGCACGGTCATGTTCTGGCTGCAGCGGCCGGTCCTGTCCGCCTCAGCGTTGGCCGAGTTGCGCGCGACCTGGCGGGCGCAGTACCTCTTCGGCGGCAAGACGAAGAACGGGGGCATGGCGAACCTGCGGCTCGGCTTTGCGGATTTCCTGGTTGCGGAACTGGCCGGGCGCAAGCTCTCGAGCAGCCTCTACGGCAGTTGGCCGGCGGGCACCTGGCACCAGGTGGCGGTGACCTGGGACAAGGACAGCGAGGCGTGCCTGTACCTGGACGGGCAGTATCTCCCCTCAGGGAACGAGACGCTCGGCGGCCTGCGCTACCCATGCCCATTCGAGCCGGAGAAGGTCGAGGAGATGTCCGTCGGTTGCCTGGGCGACAGCGGCCAGTCCGAGGTGCCCATCGACGAGCTGAAGATCTACGATCGCGTGCTCCCCGGGGACGAGATCCGGCGCCAGCTTCGGGAGCTGGCGCCGCTGCACTGCCAGGTGTTGCCGCAGATTCTGGCGCCGGGGACGAATCGCTTGCGTCTGCTCGTCGACAATCAGGGTCCGGCGGACGTCGTCGGCCGGCTGGAATGGGAGCTGCTGGAC
>CAILKC010000352.1 GCA_903834675.1 uncultured Victivallales bacterium
CCCTCACAGTTATACATGTTTCTCGGGCGCGATGACTGCCGGCCTGGCCGCTCGTTTTTTTTTACGGTTGTTTGTATAGCGCATGCTACATATGCTATTGTATTGTGATGAACACAGAGACGGCCAAGGAGATCGTTGCCCTGCGGAAGGAGAGGGATGGGTTGCTTGACGAATTGGCAGGTTCGGGGTGCGTTCTGAGGGGAACTCTCCTCGAACGCTACTCGACGTGCACACGGAAGGAGTGCCGCTGCCACCAAGGCGAACGCCACGGTCCGCGAGCCTATGTGGTTGTCACCCAGCAGGGGCGGCAACGTCAGCACTACGTACCGCGGTCCCAACGGGCGCACGCCGGCGCGGCCGTGGGGCGCTATCACGCCATTCTGAAGATCCTCGATCGGCTCACCGAGATAAACCTCCAACTGATGAGGGCCGAAGCACTTGAATGATTCCGCTTCACTCGAAGAGATGCTGGCGACTCTGGCTTCCCACACGGACCTTGGCCACCGCCTCCGCAGTCAGGCTTTCCTGCGTCAGGTCAGGCAGGCCTGTGCCTGCCCTG
Source organism: uncultured Victivallales bacterium (assembly GCA_903834675.1). The sequence goes on from CAILKC010000352.1 coordinate 560, forward strand.
GCGTCGCCTCCCCCCATGCCTCCGGCACGGCCATTGCCAAGATGCCTCTGGCCGATGCTCTGTCCTTCTACCGGTTCATGGACGATGAGGGCGCCGACATTGAGGCTCTGCGCGAGGCTCGGGCGCAGACGGCACTGGCGGGCGTGCCGCCCGGCCATGACATCCTGAACATCTATGACGGAAGTCAGTTGAACTTCTCCTCCCACAACAGCAAGAAGGACAGGCGGCTGATTGGCGATCACCGCGAACTCGGGTATGAATACGTCTGCTCTCTGGCCCTGGACCTGACCGACGAACGGCTCCTGGGAGTGGTCCATGACTGTCTGGTCAACGCCGATGGCCCGGACGATCGCGCCTCGATGGACTACGGCTACGAGCCGCTCTTCGCTCACTTCAGCAAGACAGAAAAGGTCCGCCTGCGGGCCAACCACAAGCACCAGATGGCGGTTCACATCAGAGGCACGGCCGAGCGGCTCAAGCCCTGGCATGTCATTGACGTGGCCGACCGCGAGTTCGACGACGTGTTCATCCTCGACAGCTGCCGGTCGGCGAACCGCGATTTCGTGATCCGCAGCAAGGCGGATCGCAACGTGCAGATGCCGCACTGCGAGTGGATTCCCGATTCGGCAAAAGCGCTGAACCGCAGCCCCTTCCCCACCCCCGCGGGCTACACCTGCGTGAATCTCAAGCACCTCATCGCGCATGTGCCCCTGCCGTTCCGCCGAGAACTGCCCCTGGACCACGCGAACCGGGTCGTCGACCCGAAGAACGCCGCCAGAGTCGCCGTGCTCTCCGCCGGGGCCTTCAAGTGTCGACTCTACCGTCCGGCAAAGCGGAACAAGACGTACGTCACTCCTCACCGGCCGGTGGACCTCAACGTGGTGGTGATCCGGGAACTCTCGCCGCCGCCAGACGTTACCCCCGTCTGCTGGGTCCTGTTCACGTCCCTTCCCGTGGACACCCCCGAGCAAATCGCCGCCATCGTGCGCATCTACGAACTGCGCTGGCGAATCGAGCTGTTTTTCCGGCTCCTCAAGAGTGGCTGGCACATCGATAAATCGCGGTACGACTCCGCCGCCAAGCTCGCCCGCTACCTGGTGGTGGTGACCTTGGCCGCCGTGGCCGTGAACGATCTGGCCAGAACTCTGGGATTCCCCCTGCACGGCATACCCGAACCGCAACACTACGCGCAACTCAAGACCGCCATGCTCCAGCCGCAGGACCCGCAGATCGCTCTGAACCTCCGCATACTGGCACACATTCTCAGGCTCGGCGGCTGGCTGGGCCGACGCCGCGACCCGATCGGGCCTCTGATCCTCATGCGTGGGACTCTGGCCTTCCTCGCCGTCCTGCACGACTTCATCACCGTCACGAAACTGCTTGAAGAGGTCGCGGCCAGCCCTGACGCCCTCGCCCGCCTCGGCGTCGCCCGCTGGGCCCGACCCCCGGCCTCGCCCTAGCCGGCCGGGAACCCCGCCACCTGCCTTCCCTGCGGCCCGCTCGCTGCGTATGCTCCGGTTGCCGTCAGTTCCCCGCACTTCTCTGTCCCCGGCGGTTGGCGGTCTGCTCGGAGTGCCGACACCGCAGCTCCCCGTCCGGCCCCGAAGATCGCACCTCGCCCGGCCCGCAACCGCAAAGCCAGAAGCCGCAGCAACTGGACGCCGGCTGTCCAGGGCCATGTTCGGCCTCGTTGTCACCGCCACCAGGCAGTTTGCCGGACCGCCGCGAAGCGCCAGGCCAGGTCACCGAACGCAGGCATCTACAGACGGGCGGCGGCTACCTCCCTGATCTCCTGGGTCGCGCATCCATCTCCACGCTCCCGGATGTGGCGAGGAAACATGTATAACTGTGAGGTCTGCAGGCAGGGCTGTTTCAACGTCCTGGCGGCGTCTGCCTGCATGCCAGGTCCAGGGAGTCCGCGATCGACAACCGCCCAAGGCGGCGCGTCGCGGTATACGG
>CAILKC010000353.1 GCA_903834675.1 uncultured Victivallales bacterium
CAGCGCCAGGACGGCTTTCAACTGGCCGTAGGTGAGATCAGCGACCTCCTCGACGTCGGACGCGAGTCGGATGCCTCGCCAGACTATGCCGAGGCCGACCTCGACGAGCTTTACGTCTACGGCCGGGCGCTGTCAGCCGCTGAGATCCAACGCGCTATCACCTTTGCCGACCAACCTGAGACCCCCGCGGCAACTCCGCCTAGCGCAGCCTCGGCCTGCGGGCCAGACTGGTGGAACGGCGCCTGGCGCTTCCGCTGCCCCGTCCAAGTCCGTCTCCCGGCAGACGCCACGGCCCCTTACCCCGCGGTGCGCCTGCCCCTCAACCTGAACGCGGACCTCACCCGCCTCGGCCTGCACAGCATCCCGGACTCGGCCAGCCTTCGTCTCCTGCCAACCGACCCCGCCACCGGAGCCCTGCTGCCGGAAACCGCACCCCTCTCCACCCGCCTCGACGGCGACACCCTGGTCTGGACCTTGCCAGAGACTGCCCGCCCCGGCTCCGTCTTCAGCGCTTGGCTCTATGCCGGTGTCAGCGATCTGGATACCAGCGTGCCGCTCTACGCTCGCGCTCGCCTGAGCGCCTGGGGCGCCGCGCCACCCAGTCTCGCCGCCGCAACGGTCGACTACGCCACCGCGGCCTACGGCGACGCCTGGGACTTCAACGAAGGCGACCTGGAGGAGATCGACCAGTGGGGCAACAAGCCTGAGTTCGTGCGCAATCGCGTCGTCAAAGACGGCGTGCTGGGCCTGGACGTCTCCACCGACCCCTGGTTCGTCTGGGGCGATATGTGGGGCCAAGTCCAGACCAGCCGGCGACCGCTCGCTGTCGACCTGCGGCACTATCCCATCCTGCGCCTGCGAGTCCGCCAGTCCTGCCCGGCGGCCCAGTGGGAGTTGTATGCGCGCGTCGGCACCTCTACCGACCTCTTGCACTACGACTTCCGCGTCTCCGGCACCGACAGGCAGACCCTCCGCATCGACCTGGTCAAAGACGCGGGCTGGGGCGGCACCCTGAGCGCCTTCCGCATCGATCCTACCTCGGAGGTGGCCGCGGCACACGTCGAGATCGACGAGGTGCTCTTGACCAACGAAATCATGGCCACACGCGGCGTCCTGGAATGCCTGGGACCGGCAGGCGCCGTACCCCCACCGCGGCTGCAACTCGCCGCCGAAAAACCCGCAGTGACCGCCGGGACCACGCAGACCATCACCGTCCGCGCCCTCGATGCCCAAGGCCAGGGCCTCGTCGGCTGGCCGCTCATCCTGACCCTCACCTCAGCCTCCGACGGCCGACTGACCGCGGGCACCACCGGGCCCAGCCTCGAGGTGTCCCCAACCGTCCGCCGCGCCCTCAGCGGCCCTGACGGCAGCGCTACCGTAACTCTCGTGGGCGGCCGCCTTGCCGGCAAGGCCAGCGAACGCCTGACCGTCGCCGCCGCCGTCTCACCCGCCACCGCCTCTCTCAGCCTGGACACGATCACCGGCCCGCCCCACCACTACCGGGTCTCGCCGGACCAGCCCCTGCGCCTGCGCGCCGCCGACCTGCCGCTGAACCTTACGGCACAGATCGAGGATGAGGCCGGCAATGCCCTGCCCGTGCCCGGACGCACGCTCTCGTTCCGCGCTCCCAAAGGCGTCTCCTTCGAGCCCCCCCAAGCCCTCACCGACGCCCACGGCGCGGCCCCGGTGAAGCTCAGCCTGGACCCCGCCCAATGCTGGATGTGGCGCCTCGAGGTCGAGGACAACGAGGGCCTGCGCGGCGCCTCGGCCCCGATCACCTACTTGCCCGACGGCCCCCGTTCCGACTCCATTCACGTCCTGCCCAACGGCTACTTTGCCGATGCCGCGGGGCGCCCCTTCGTCCCCCTCGGCGGCTTCTATGCCAACTGGGTACAGAGCGCGACCCCGGATGGCGAGTGGGGCAGCCTGCAATCTTTCACCGATACCACCGACGAGCAGAAACGCGACTGGATGCGCTTCCTGGCTGACAGCGGCGTCACCGCCATGCGCTTTATGCTGCGCACCCATCGGCGCGAGGGCATGGAACCCATGGACATCGGCGGTCGGGTCAACCCGGAGCTGTTTGCCGAAGCCGTGCGTTACCTCGACCTCAGCCGCGAGTTCAAACTGCGCTTCCAACTCGTCGTCCACGAGGACTACGCCAAGCCCGTCTACGTCAACCGCGACGCCCTGGAACGCTACGCCCTGCCCCGCTACACCCCGGCTCAGCTCGCCGCCCTTCCCGCCCACCAGCGGCGCTTCCTGGTCGACCGCACGGTCCTCCTGCCAGCCGGACTGCGCTACACCGACCCCGATGCGATCGCTTGCCAGGACCAGTACGCCCGCGAACTGGCGCAAGCGCTGCTGGGCAACCCGCAGGTGTTCTCGTATGAACTTGAAAATGAGATGGTCAACTGCCCGGCGGCTTGGGTGAACCATGCCATCGAGACCCTCCACAGCGTCGACCCCGACGTCCTGGTCGGCATGAGCCACGGCGGTGGCGGCCTGCACACCGGCGACCCGCTCTACTGGCAGCGCCAGGCCAAACTCGGCTACTACAACTACCACCTCTATCCCGCCGGCACCACCACCCCCGACCTGGACTACGGCGCCCTCGCCGATGTGCTCACCCGCTACGGGCGCCTGGCCGGCGGCTGCTTCATGGGCGAGTCGGCCGGCGACGAGTTCAGCCACCATCCCGACCGTGAGGTCAGACGCTGGGTCATGCGCGACCTCATCTGGATGGCGCTGACCAACGGCAATCCAGGCGTCTTCTTCTGGAATGCCCGCGGCGCCGAGGTGCGCGAATTCCGCCTGGCACGCGAGGCCATGGGCCTGCTGGACCTGGCTACCTTCCGCCGCCTCCGGCCGGAAATCGGCATCGAGGTCACCCACCCCCTCGACCACGACCAGTACTACCGCACCCCCCAGGGCGGCAAGGACGCCGCTATGATGGGCCGCTACGCCAACCACTACCTGGCCCTCGGCGTCGATACCGATTTCACCGTCGAACCCGCCGCCTATGCCAAGACCTGCACCCTGGCGAACTTCGCCCCGGCCGAGCCCGCTGCCCGGCCTTTCCAGACTGGCCCCGGCTGGCAATTGAAGTTCCTGGCGCGAGACGACTGGCGCGAGGTCCTGGTCTACATCCGCAACCTCGCCGCCGTGAAACCCTGGGAGGTGCAGGAGCCCAGGCGCTCGTGGAAGATCTTCCTGCGCACCCGGCAATCCGTGCCGCTGAGCCTCGGGCTGGACCTGCCGCCCGGAGCGCCCTTCGAGGCACGCCTGTACGACCTCGACCAGGAGACCTCGCGCACCCTCACGCTGCAACCGACGTCCACCCTGGACCTCGGCGCCAACGAGCACGACTGGGCCCTGGTCCTGCGCCGGAAGTAAGGTCAAAAAGCAGGTTACGGACGGCGCCCCCCGGAATGCGGCTAAGTGTACCGGCAACCCCGCGATATGGAGTGCGGTGGCACAAGGCGCCAGAGGCGACCGCGACACCGCTTTGGCTGGCGCGCGGCGCCTGGGCTGTACGTCTCAGCCAACGCGGCGATGGCGACGGGAGCCGACGGTCCGTCCTGCTGGCCAGCCGACAGGACGTCCACCGTATCCCCTCGCTACTTCTTCTCCTGCAGCTTCTTGGCGCTGGCAACGCTGCCGATGGAGAGGCCCAGACCGAGCTGGAAGCGCTCGATCGGATCGGGCCGCCCGGTCGCCGCCGTGCGTCTGGCAATGTGCGCCAACATCCGCTCGCGCAGCAGGTTGAGGACCGCGGGCTCCGTCTCGGCCAGATTCACCGCCTCAGCCGGATCCGAGATCAGGTTGTACAACTCGTGCCGCGGCAAGCCATGGAAGTCCGGCTCGAGCGCCTCGATGAACTTCCATTCGTGAGTGCGCAGACCATGCTTGCGCATCCAGGTACACTCCGTGATCAGCATCTCGGCGTAATTCTCCGGCGCCTCGCCCCGCGCCAGCGGCCAGACGCTCTTGCCGTCGAACTGCTGCTTCTTGCTCAGCGCCCGCAGGCCCATGAGCTCGAAGATGGAGGGCACAATGTCCATGAGCTGCACCATGCCGCGCACCCGCTTGCCGGCGGGGACGTGCCCGGGCCAGTGATAGATCATCGGCACCATCAGAGTCGGTTCGTACAGGCTGTGATGGTCGAAAAAGACGTTGTGGTCGTAGAGCGTCTCGCCGTGATCCGCCGTGACCACGATCAGGGTGTTCTCCCATTGCCCCAGCGCCCGCAGACGCTCGAAAATCTGCTGGATGCAGGCATCCATGTAGGCAACCTCACCGTCATACTGAGCGATGACGTACTCCTTGTCCGTAATCCCCGGCGGCATCCAGGAACGCAGAAACTCGGCGAACGGCTTGAAGGCGAACACCGGCTCCATGCTGCGGTTGCCCGCCACGCAAGGGTCGCCCTGGTGGAACATCCCGTCGAACGGCGCCGGCGGCAGGTAGGGCGCATGCGGGTCCATGTGCCGCAGAAACAGCAACCACGGCTCCTTGCCCTTCGCCAGCCGGTCCAGCAGCGGCAGAGTGACCTTGTTCAGCTCCTCCGCCTTGCGCAGGGGCCGCTCCTCCCAAGGCCCCCACGAACCGCCAAAACCCTGGTACTCATCGAACCCCTTCACCAGCCACGTGTCAAGCCCGACGCCGATCGACTTGTAGCCCTGCTCCCTGAGCATCTCCGGCAGCGTTGCCACCGCGTCCATGATCGGACCCTTCTCCCGCAGTGAAACCCGATCCGTCCCGAAGACGTCCCGGCCGCAAAGCATGCCGGCATAGCCAGGCGGCGTCGGAATGTGCGGACTGAAGCTGTCCTCGAAGAGCGTCCCCTCCGCCGCCAGCCGGTCAAGGTGCGGACTGGTCAGCCGCGGATACCCGTAGCACGACAGATGGTCCCGCCGCAACGAGTCGATGCCCAGAAAGAGAATGTTCGGCTTCAACACCTTCGCCATGTGCGGATCTCCTGCGCTTGACTGGCTGAGAGTCTGAGCTCAGGGAACCTGAGCCAGAAAGAACCGACGACGGCGCATACCGTAGCCCCGGACCAGCCCCCGGCCAGTCCCGACCGGGCATCAAGAAGCCGCCAGCGACGGGACGTCGCGGGTTAGGCGAGGCTCCCAAATGGTTTCCTTGGAGCCCGCGATGCCATCGCCCGTCCCGGGCAGGTTCGCGGTATCCCCAGCAGCCCTGGAGCCCGCGATGCCAAGCCCGTTCCGGGCAGGTTCGCGGTATCCCCAGCAGCCCTGGAGCCCGCGATGCCAAGCCCGTTCCGGGCAGGTTCGCGGTATCCCCCGTCTGCA
>CAILKC010000354.1 GCA_903834675.1 uncultured Victivallales bacterium
AGCCCGTTCCGGGCGGGTTCGCGGTATCCCCACGGCGGCAAGGCCCCCGCGTCCAACCCTGGAGCCCGCGATGCCCAGCCCGTTCCGGGCGGGTTCGCGGTATCCCCACGGCGGCAAGGCCCCCGCGTCCAACCCTGGAGCCCGCGATGCCAGCGCCCGTTCCGGGCGGGTTCGCGGTATCCCCCGAGGCGCCTCCCGCCCGGAAAACGAAACAGCCATGGGCGCCGGGTTGCGGGAGTGGTATCGAGAGGTCAGTTTACGAGCAGGAGCCTTGGTGGTTCGCTACGCCTGCGGTCCGGCGGGGTTACGGCCAGGACTCCGCGCCCCACGGCGGCAGCTCGGCGTAGGTGGATTGAGGGGAGTACAACCACGATGCAAGACCTGCAAGAGCCTAGGACGTTGAGCCTTGGCGAGCGCTGGCAGATGCAGCACTCGAGCCTGGTGGGCAACTCCGCCGAGGCGGTGTCCCAACCGGGGTACGTGGCGGGCGGCTGGCAGGCGGTAACGGTGCCGACGACAGCCCTCGCGGCGCTGGTGCATGCCGGCGTCTACCCGGATCCGCGCTTCGGCTTGGACAGCTTCAAGATCCCGGATGCCTCGGACGAGTTCAACGCCCTGCACGACCTGGCCAGGTTCAGCCATCTGCCAGACCGGCGCAATCCCTGGCGGGACCCATGGTGGTACCGGACCGAGTTTGAATTGCCCGGGCTGCGGGGCGACGAGCGCGCTTGGCTCGCCCTGAACTGCCTCAACTACCGCGCCGACGTCTGGGTCAATGGTCTGCAGGTCGCCGGGCGCGACCAGGTCGTGGGGATGTTCCGGCGCTTTCGTCTGGACCTGACGGGCCAGGTGGTGGCCGGGCGCAATGCGGTGGCCATCCTGGTCTACCCGGTGGATCATCCGGGCGTCCCGGACACCCAGCTCGAGGTCTTTGGTAAGGCGCGTCAGTTCCACAAGGACATCTGCAACGACATCACCGAGGTCATGAGCGTCGGTTACGATTGCTTCCCGACGGTGCCGGACCGGAACCTGGGGCTGATCCAGGAGGTATCGGTCGAGATCACCGGCGCGGTGGACCTGCGGCATGCGTTCATCCGGGCCGAACTGGCGCTGCCCGAGCTGAACCCGGCGCGGCTGACGGTCTCGACGGAGTTGGTCAACGCCAGCTCGGGCGTGGTCAGCGGGGTCCTCGAGGGCGAGATTCGCGCTCCTGGCAGCGGCGCGCTGGTCGCCGCCTTCCGTCGGCCGGTGACGCTGTTTGGTCATGAGACCCAAGTGCTGACGCTGACGCCCACCGACGCCCCGGCGCTGGTTCTCCGCGATCCCGAGCTCTGGTGGCCCAACACCTATGGCAGCCAGCCGCTGTACGGGCTGCGGCTGCGTTTTGTCACCGCCAGCGGGGTGTCGTCCGAGGCCCAGAGCCACTTCGGGATCCGCCGTCTTGACCGCGAACTGCACAACTGCGACGGCGCCCATGGCTTCCGCCTTATCGTCAACGGCCAGCGCATCTTCCAGCGCGGCGGCTACGTCCAGCCGGAGATGATGTTCGACTGGAATCCGACCCGGGTTGAGGCGGAGCTGCGCTACCTGGTCGAGGCTAACCTCAACTACATCGTCTTCGAGGACATCCCCAACCCGCCGGATTGGTACCTCGATCTCTGCGACCGCTACGGAATCCTCTTCTGGAACTGCTTCTACGACTGCTACTGGCTGCAATACAACCGGCCCTGGAACGTCGACCTGCAGGTGCTCGAGGCCTGCACGGTGGACCTGGTCAAGCGCTACCGCAACCACCCGTCTCTGATCCTCTACATGGCTCAGAACGAGGGCGAGACGCGGGAGGATGTCTACGAGATGTGGCGGCGGACCGTGCTGGCGCTGGATACGACGCGGTTCCTGGTGCCATCGGGGTCCTTCCCGGACTACCGCACCCAGGTGCCGGAGTGGTTCCGCAAGGACCTGCCCGTGGGCCTCAACGACTACCTGCCGAAGACCTATGGCTGGCAGTTGCCACAGGTGTACTACAGGTTTGTCCGCGAGCAGCGCAATTGGATGTTCATGATCGAGAGTTGCTCGGCCTCGGTGCCGCCGCTGGAGAGCCTGGTGCGCTTTATCCCGCAGTTGCGCGACCTGCCGCCCAACGGCGGCGACAGCCCGCGCTACCCTCTGGACGCCACCTGGGCGCACTTTGGGGCCAATGCCTACTATGAGTGGTTTGACCGTGGACTGCGCCTGCTCTACGGCGAGCCCAAAGACGTGCGGGACTACGTCTGGAAGGCCCACCTGGTGACCTATGACCAGCACCGCGGCTTCTTCGAGGCCGTCCACCACCGTCTGTGGGACCTCACCAGCGGGTTCGGCGAATGGAAGCTCAACAGCGCCTTCCCCGATGTGCAGTGGCAGATTTATGACTGGTTTCTGCGCCCGATGGTGAGCCTGTATGCCATCCGCAAGGCCTGCGCCCGGCTGGCCGTCCAGCTCTGCCCGCTGGACGGCGTCGTGGCGGTGGTCAACAACCGTTTCGAGGCGCTAGCGGGCCTGACGGTCCAGGCTGAAGTCCGTGATCTGGCCATGAACGTGCTGCACCGGCACGTGGCAGAGGTCGCGGTAGCCGCCAATAGCTACCGCGAGGTTTTTGCCGTACCCTTGCCAAGCTCCGTGGCGTCCACGCCGGTGTACGTGGTGAAGCTCGAGCTGCGGGATAGCTCTGGCGCGCTGCTGGCCGACAACTTCTACTGGCTGTCGCCTCGTCTGGACGACGTCGAGACCGTCTACACCGATGATCTGCGCAAGTTCCCGGCCAACCGGCCGCTGCTGCTGCCGCAGCAGACGCCCTGCTTCCCGGAGCTGGCCGGGTTACCGCCGGCCCGTCTTGAGCTGTCGGCGGAACGGCTGCCCCGCGTGGGCGGCGGCGTGGCGGTGCGCGTCCGGGTTGCCAACCCCGGCGCCGGCCTGGCCTTCTTCATCCGGGTGCGGCTGCTGCGGCGGGCCGATGGCGAGGAGATTCTGCCGGTCTTCTGGAGCGACAACTACTTCTCGCTGCTGCCGCAGGAGAGCAAAGATCTGACCGTTGAACTGGCGACGGCGACGGCCACTGACCTGCAACTGGCCGTGGACGGCTGGAATATTCCGGCAGTCACGGCGACGATAGAGTAAACTCAGCCAATCTGGAGAAACGACGATGCGTGCCAACACCGACTGGTTCCGCGACACCCAATGGGGCGTGTTCATCCACTACCTGGCCGGACTGCCCAGCGCCGACGACCCGGCGGGCTGCACGGTGGAGAGCTGGAACCAGCGCATTGATGGCTTCGATGTGGAAGGGCTGGCCCAGCAGTTGGCCGACATCCGAGCCGGCTATCTGTTCATCACCCTCGGGCAGAACTCTGGCTTCATGCTCTCGCCCAACGCCACCTACGACGCCCTGGTCAAACGCACTCCCAGCCGCCTGTCACGCCGGGACCTGGTCGCCGATTTGAGCGCGGCCTTGGCTCGCCACGACATCCCGCTGCTGGTCTATACGCCTTCCCACGCGCCCGCCCTCGACCCGGACGCCGTGGCGGGCCTCCAGTGTACCCCGACCTGGGACGCTAGTTGCTGGCAACTGAAGCCGGGCACCTACACCGTGGATGCGGGCACCGACGAGCGCCTGAGCACCTTCCAGCGTCACTGGGAGGCGGTGATCCGCGAGTGGTCATTACGCTGGGGCAAGAGCGTGCGGGGCTGGTGGTTCGACGGGTGCTACAAAGCCGATCTCATGTACCGCCACCCGAACGAGCCCAACTTCGGCAGCCTGGCTGCCGCCGTCAAGGCCGGCAATCCCGAGAGCCTGGTCGCGTTCAACCCCGGGGTCAAGGTCCCTGTGATCTGCTACAGCGAGCATGAGGACTATACGGCGGGCGAGGTCGCGGATTCGTTCCCGGTGTGCATGGACTCCCACTGGGGGCGCCCGACCAAGCCCGAGAAGTATTGGGGCATGCCGATCCGGCGCTTCGTCAACGGCGCGCAGTACCACCTGCTCACCTTCATGGGACCCTACTGGTGCCGCGGCACGCCGCGGTTCTCGGATGCCATGGTCATCGGCTACACGCAGCATGTCATGGCGTCTGAGGGCGTGATCAGCTGGGATGTGCCCACCAGCCCGGCGGGAATCATCCCGGAGCCCTTCATGGCGCAGTTCCGTGCCCTGCGCGATGCCACCCGCCGCCCGCGCTGACGGCGCCAGCCCCGCGGAGCGCCATCCCCCCTGGCGCGAGTCACTGCCAGCGTGTATGCTCTGCCATCGAGGGCCCTCAAGCATGACATCTCTACGGCTGCTGAACATGGTGTTGCTGGCGCTGCTGGCCTTGGGCGCCGGGTGTTCGAAACCACCGGCCGCCGCGTCGGCCGCTACGCCGCCGCCTGTTGCCGTCGCGCCGACCGCCCTGATCTGCCACGTGGGGGGCACCATGCTGCCCGTCATCGAGGAACTCGTCAAGCAGTACCGCGAGGCCACGGGCGAGGTGGTGGAGGTGAACACGGGTGACTCGGGCTCACTCCTGGCGCTGATCGAGACGCAGAAGCAAGGCGACCTCTATGTCTGCCATGACCCCTTTCTCGATATGCTGATGAACCGCAAGCTCGGGGTGGACGGCTGGACCGTGGCCGAACTGACCCCCGTCATCGCGGTCCCCAAAGGCAATCCGAAGGGCATCCATGACCTGCGTGATCTGGCGCGCCCCGAGCTCGAGCTGTTCCTGACCGACTACGAGTACTCCACCATGGGCCGCCTGCTGCCGACCCTCTTCGGCAAGGCCGACATCGACTTCGCGGCACTCAACCGCACCAAGATCATCAACACCCATCGCAGTGGCTCGCAGGCGGCCAACGTGGTCAAGATGGGGAATGCCGATGCGACCATCGTCTGGAATGCGGTCGTGGCGCTGCGCGCCGACGCCTTGGAGGCGGTCCCGATCACGGCCTACCTGCCACAACCCTACGTGGACTCCGTGACCAGCGCCACCGGCAAGGCCTACCGCCTCATGCCGGTCCGGGTCACGGTTGCCACCCTGGCCTGTTCCGCACATCAGGACCGCGCCGTGGCCCTGGCGCGGTTCATCGCGGGGAGCGAACGCCAGGCCGCCTTCCGGCGCCTGGGCTATACCGTCGAGGCGCAGCACCTGCGCCAGGAGTACGCCGCCGGCCAGGCCATTCCCCGGCCTTGACCTCGGGAACGCAACGGGAGAGCCGCTTGGCGAATCACGGGACCCTCGCCGCAGTCTGCCTGGCGCTGGCCCTGCTTACCGGGGGTTGTGGGGAACGCCGTCCCGCCGACCGGCAGGCGCTGCGGCTCCTCTGCGGCGTCGGTTTGAAACCCGCTCTGGACGAACTCCTTCCCGCCTTCACCGAGGAAACCGGGATCCCCGTCGAACCCGACTATGCCGGCAGCGGCATCATCCTGACCCGGGCCCGGCAGGAAGGCGCCGCGGACCTCTTTCTGCCCGGCGATCGGTTCTACGTCGAGGAACTGCAACGGCTCAGCGGGCGCGTGGCCGACTGCATCGAGATCGCCACCCTGAGTCCCTGTATCATCGTGGCCAAGGGCAATCCCAAGAAGATCGCCACCCTGCGGGACTTCGCCCGCCAGGATGTGCGCGTGGCGGTGGGCAACGCCGAGGCCTGCCAGGTGGGCCGACTGACCGCTACCTTGTTGGCCAAGGCCGGGGTTGAGGTGCGGACGCTCAATGCCAAGGAGGGCCTGACCGTGAACGAACTGGGCCTCTGGGTCAAGCTCCACGATGTGGATGCCGCCGTCGTCTGGGATGCCACCGCCGCCGCCCTCGGAGCGACGGTCGACACGGTGGCGATTCCCCTCGACCCCACTTCCATCTCAAGAGTCGCCCTGGCACTGCTGGCCGATGCCCGCGACCCCAACCTGGCCCGCGACTTCATGACGTTCTGCCGCCAACCTTTGGCGCGCAGCATCCTGCGGCGCAAGGGGTACTGCGTCGACACCCCGGCGGAAGCGCGGCCGCCGACGGCGCCGGAGGGAGGTCGCCCGTGAGCTGGTTGCGTTTTTCCAGGCCCGTCGATTCGATCCTCTCTCCGGCCGCCGACGGCCGGGAGCGCTTCCTGTCCCTCTGCATTGCCGTATCGGCGCTGTTTGCGCTGCTGGTGCTCCTGCTGGTGGCGGCCGACGCCTGGTATCTGGTGACGCACGGCATGCGGGCGGCGGAGGCCTGGCACATCCTGGCCCGGCCGGTCATCCGTCGCGCCATCGTGATGAGCCTCACCACCTCGCTGTGCAGCCTGGTGCTGACGGTTGCCTTCAGCCTGCCCATGGGCTACGTCCTGAGCCGCTGCCGGTTTCCTGGCCGGGCGCTGTTGGACACGCTGGTCGATGTCCCCATTGTCGTGCCGCCGGTGGTGATCGGCGTATCGCTGCTGGCCTTCTTTGGGACCGGGGCCGGAATGGCCCTCAAACGCGGGCTGACGGGCCTTCACCTCTCCTTGGTCTCAGGCCTCGGCATCGTGCTCTGCCAATTCCTGGTCTCGGCACCCTACTGCATCCGCGCCGCCAAGGCCGCCTTTGACGAAGTGGACCGCGAACTCGAAGCCGTGGCCATGGTCCTGGGCGGCGACCGCTGGCGCACCTTTCGCGGCGTCACCTTGCCGCTGGCGCGTAACGGACTGGTGGCGGGCGGCGTCATGGCTTGGGCGCGCGCCATCGGGGTCTTCGGTCCCATCATGGCCTTTATCGGGACCGGTCCGCGGGTGCAGGTCATGCCTACCTGCATCTGGCTGGAGTTGAGCGTGGGCAACATCGAGGTCTCCCTCACCCTGGCGCTGCTCATGCTGGGGCTCTCGGGAACCGCCCTGCTGGCGGTCCATGTCCTGGCGCCGGGGAGATCATGGACATGAGCGCCCTCGAGGTGAGTCAGCTCACGGCCGCCGCCGGCGCCTTCCGCCTGGGACCTCTCGATCTGCGGGTGGAGGCGGGAGAATACCTGGTGCTGATGGGCGCAACCGGCTCTGGCAAGAGCTTGCTGATCAAGTCGTTGTGTGGGCTGATCCGGCCGAACGCGGGGCACCTCCGGCTCTTCGACCTCGAGGTGACCACGCTGCCGCCCCGGCTGCGCGGCATCGGCTACGTGCCGCAGACCTCGGCCTTGTTCCCGCATCTGTCCGTGGCTCGGAACATTACCTTCTCCGCCTGGACTCACGGCCAGCGCCCGGCCCAGGCGCTGGCGGCAGCCGCCGACATCGTCGAGGCCCTACACCTGGAGCCACTGCTGGAGCGCCGCACCCCGACACTCAGCGGCGGCGAACGCCAGAAAGTGGCCCTGGCCCGGGCCCTCTGTGCCCGCCCGCGCCTGCTCCTGCTCGACGAGCCGGTCAGCGCCCTGGACGAGCCCACCCGGCGAGACGTCTGCGCCACCCTCAAAGAAGTCCATCGGCGCTTTGCCGTGACCACGCTGCACGTCTGCCATAGCCTGGACGAGGCGCGCTCGGTCGCCACCCAGATCGGAATCATGGACGCCGGACGCCTGCTCTGCGTCGGCGCCCTCGCCGAGCTGCTCGCCGCCCCCCCGGACAGCCCCGCGGCACGGCGCCTGCTGGGGCTGCCGTGAGGGCGCCGCCCGGACTCAGTTAACGGGGTCAACCCTCGACTTTTAGCTTTGTATTGACGTTCTCCCTTGGCGGGCCAATCAGGTTCCGCCATTCCTGCCCAGGCCGCCTCTGTCGTCCTCACGTCAAGCCATGCAACGATGTCAAGAAAACCCAGGGCAGTAGTGATGAAAAACGTCAAAGTAAAGCTAAAAGTCGAGGGTTGACCCCAATTACATGCGGTTCGAGGCGCCGATGCACAGGCGAGGTCGTGACTCCGGTCGTATGGTACGCGGCAGCCAGATTGGTGCCGTCAGCGAAGGAGTCTTCCGATGCAAGCACGTCTGATCCTGAACCCGGCGTTCTCTCTGGCCACGGTCGACCCGCGGCTCTACGGCGGTTTCGCTGAACATCTGGGACGCTGCATCTACGGCGGCATCTACGAACCGGAACACGCCACGGCCGACGACATGGGCTTCCGCACCGATGTGCTGGCGCTGCTCAAGGACCTGCGGATGCCGACCATCCGCTATCCCGGCGGCAACTTTGTCTCGGGCTATCGCTGGGAAGACGGGATCGGGCCGAAGTCGGCGCGTCCCCGGCGCCTCGATACCGCCTGGAAGTCCACCGAGAGCAACCAGTTCGGCACGGACGAGTTCTGCGAGTGGTGCCGGCGCCTGGGCACGGAGCCCATGCTGGCTGTCAACCTGGGCACCCGCGGCCCGGAAGATGCGGCCAACCTGGTCGAGTACTGCAATCATCCCGGTGGCAGCGCCTGGAGCGACCGCCGCCGCGCCAATGGCTGGGAGAAGCCGCATGGCGTCAAGCTCTGGTGTCTGGGTAATGAGATGGACGGCGCCTGGCAGATCGGCCATAAGACCGCCGACGAATACGGCCGGGTCGCCTGCGAAGCCGCCAAGCTGATGAAGTGGATCGACCCCTCGATCCAGTTGGTTGCCTGCGGCTCCAGCGGCCGCGGCATGTCAAGCTTCGGCGCCTGGGAAGCTACCATCCTCGACCACACCTTCGACCAGGTCGAGTACGTCTCCATTCACACCTACTTCGGCAACCCCGACGGCGACACGGCCAACTTCCTCGCCAAACCCGACCTGATGAGTGCCTTCATCGAGGAGGTGGTGGCCTGCTGCGACTACGTCTCGGCCAAGCGCCGCAGCCCGAAGCGCATCATGCTCTCGTTCGACGAATGGAATGTCTGGTACCACTCGCACGGCGATCGGCAGAAGCGCCAGATCAAGGACTGGGCCGTGGCGCCGCCGATCCTGGAAGATGTGTACACCATGGCGGATGCCCTGGTGGCTGGCGGCATGCTGATCAGCCTGATCAATCACGCCGACCGCGTCCGCATCGCCTGCCTGGCACAGATCGTCAATGTCATCGCCGCGGTGATGACCGAAGACCGCGGGTCGGCCTGGCGGCAGACGATCTACTGGCCCCTGCTCCACGCCTCGAACTGCGGTCGGGGAACGGTCCTGCGCTCGCTCGTCGAGTGCCCGAGCTACAGTTGCCGCGAGGTGCGCCAGGCGCCCTACCTCAGCGCCGCCACCGTTCTGGACCCGCAGACCGGCACGCTGTCCCTCTTCGCGGTCAACCGGCACCTCACCGAGGCCTGCGAGCTGAACGCGGAACTGCAGGGCCTGGGCGCTTTCAAGACCGTCGCCTGGACCGTCCTGCGCGACGACGACCTCAAGGCCGCCAACTCGGCCGCCGAACCGGACCGCGTTGCCCCGCGCGCCTGGACCGGCGCCACCCTGTCCGCCGGGCGCCTCGCCGCGGCCCTGCCTCCCGCCTCCTGGAACCTGCTCCGCTTGACCCCCTGAAGCGCAGGCGTGGTCGGTGGAGGCTCTCGCAGAACCCCGCGTCTGGCCCTGGAGCCCGCGATGCCAAGGACCCGCCGGGGCCGGGTTCGCGGTATCCCCGCCCTCGCCGCCCTGGAGCCCGCGATGCCAAGGACCCGCCGGGGCCGGGTTCGCGGTATCCCCGCCCTCGCCGCCCTGGAGCCCGCGATGCCAAGGACCCGCCGGG
>CAILKC010000355.1 GCA_903834675.1 uncultured Victivallales bacterium
CCGCACGTTCAAGTTGCGCGGCCTGTTGCTCTACCGCCTCATGGAGCAGGCCGTAGCACCTGCTCCATCTCCGTACTGCCAGAGCGTTGGGGACCCCTCCCACCACCCGTAGTGGCTACTTGCGCCAAGTGGATACCCCCTATCAATGATTGGGGACACTTCCGGTTCAATCCCTGGAATCCGCGCCACCCGGGTTCAACCCATCCTTAGCGGGGGTCTATTTCTCGAAACCGCCCTGCGGGGTTCCAGGCAGACAACGACATTCGGCGGTAGTTTATGCAGCATTCGGGCCTAGCGAGCTGGGCTGGCCCGGCGCGGACGCCAGGCTCGCTCCCCCCGACTCAGCCGGATGCCGCCGGAATCAGGGACCGTTGCAGCGTCGAGAGGATCAACGACCTTTGCTGGAAAGGGAGATAGCACATGCCGCTGAAATGGCGTCGGGTGTGGGTCGCGGACGAAACCTACGAGTCCGCCGGGGTGTTCGATGTCAACGGCGACGGGGTACTGGACATTGTCTCCGGCGCCTTCTGGTACCAGGGTCCAGACTTTCGCCGTAAGCACCTCATCGGTGCGGTCAGGGCGGATGGCGAGTACTTCGACGATTTCTCCACCATCGCCATGGACGTCAACGGCGACGGTCGGATGGACTTCATCACGGGCGGCTGGTGGGGTAAGACGCTGCGCTGGCGCGAGAACCCAGCGGATCCGACCAAGCTCTGGCCGGAGCACATCATGGGCGAGACGGGAAACGTGGAGACGACGCGGGCCTGGGACATCGACGGCTGCGGTATCCCCGAGATCATTCCCAACACGCCGGGCCGCCGGGAGGTCTGCCTCTTCAAGCTGAAGACCCAGGGCGGCAAGGGCACCGGCGCCTTCGATAAGATCACGGTCTACGAATTTCCCGAGGGGCAGACGCAAGGCCATGGGTTGGGTTGCGGCGACATCGCGGGGCACGGCCGCATGGACATCGTGCTGACCCGTGGCTGGCTCGAATGTCCGGCCAAGCCCTGGAGCGAAGGGTGGACCTGGCACCCCGATCTGAAACTCGATTGGAACGGCGCCAGCGTGCCGATGCTGGTGGTGGATGTCAACGGCGATGGCCGCAACGAGTTGATCGTCGGCAATGGCCACGGCTATGGCCTGACCTGGTACGAGCCCCAGCACAGCGCCACCGGGAGCATCACCTGGCAGCCGCACCCGATCGATCCGTTCAATGCTCAGTATCACGACTTGATGTGGGTGGACATCGACGGTGACGGCAAGCCCGAGCTGGTGACGGGTAAACGGCACCGCGCTCACTGCGGTCGCGAAGCGGGCGAGTGGGACGACGTGGGCATCTACTACTTCAAGTGGACCGGCCAGGGTTTTGCCAAACAGGTCATCGACTACGGGCCCATCGGCGAGGCCAAGGGCTGCGGCATCCACTTTGCCCTGGCCGATCTGCGCGGCACGGGTCGGCTGGACCTGGTGGCCCCGGGCAAAGACGGGCTCTATGTGTTCTTCAATGAGGGGATGTGAGCGGGTGGTGGCAACCCGCCTGTCCGACACGTCTGACAGGTCCGACAGGTCCGACAGGTTGCGCAGGCGGCTCGCCGCGCCCACGGCCCCGGCCAAGGAGACTGTGCCATGCCTAAGATTGCGATGATCGGCGCCGGCAGCCTGGTGTTCTGCAAGACGCTGGTGATGGATATCCTCGCCACGGAGGCGCTCCGTGACAGCGAGATCTGTCTGATGAACCGCACCAAGCCCAAGCTCGACCAGATGGCGGCCTTTGCACGGCGGGTGGTGAAGGAGAACCACCTCCAGACAAAGATCACCGCCACCCTCGACCGGCGCGCCGCCTTGCGCGGCGCCGACTATGTGATCCTGATGATTCAGGTCGGCGGGGTGGACACCTTTCGCCACGACTACGAGATTCCCCTGAGGTATGGCGTGGACCAGTGCATTGGCGACTCGCTGGGCCCGGGAGGTGTCATGCGTGGCCTGCGCACGATTCCGGTGCTGGTGGACATCGTGCGCGACCTGGCGGAACTTTGCCCACGGGCGTTGCTGCTGAACTACGTCAACCCCATGGCCGCCTGCTGCCTGGCGTTGGGCCGCGTGGCCGGGCCGGTACAGTTCATTGGCCTGTGCCACGGCGTGCAGACGACGCTGGACCTGATCAGCCGCTACGTGGACGTGCCGAAAGAGCAGATCGGCTATCTGTGCGCCGGTATCAACCACATGGCCTGGTTCCTGACCTTGCAGGACAAACGGAATGGGCGCGACCTAAACCCGATCCTGCGCGCCAACTTCGAGAAGCCCGAGTACTACGCCAACGAGAAGGTGCGTGGCGAGGTCATGCGCCAGTTTGGCTACTTCATGACCGAGTCGACCGGGCACCTATCGGAGTATCTGCCGTGGTTCCGCTCCAGCGCCCGAGCTTTGCGGGCCTACTGCGACGAGCCGGCCTTCGGCGGCGAGAGCGGGGCGTACTACACCTACTGCGCTATGCTCGCGGCCAAGTACAAGGGGGTCAACTATCTCGACTCGGAGAGCGCGGTCCTCAGCCAGCGCAGCGTGGAGTACTGCTCGTACATCCTGGAAGCGCACTTGACGGACAAGGCCTTCCGCCTCAACGGCAACGTGCGTAACGACGGCTACATCACCAACTTGCCGTCAGGGTGTTGTGTTGAGGTGCCGGTCTACGTCGACGGTCGTGGCCTGCAGCCGCTGCGCGTCGGCGATTTGCCACCGCAATGCGCGGCCTTGAACCAGAGCAACATCACGGTGCAAAGCCTCGCGGTCGAGGCCGGCCTGAGCGGCGACCCGGAGCTGGCCGTCGCCGCCATCGCCATGGACCCCCTCACCAGCGCCTGCTGCACCCTGAGGGAAGTGCGCGAGATGACCGCCGAGCTGATCGAGGCCAATCGCGAGTTCCTGCCACAGTTCAAAGACAAAGCCCTGCGGCCGACGCCGCCGGTACGGATACCGCGCCGGCTGCAGCGTATCGAGGTGCCCCTGGATCCGGCCCTGGCCATTGCCAACCGCTTCGGCGAGCTGGCGGCGCGCCAACTTCAGGGCAAGAAGGGATAAGAAATGGCGCGGCCGCGACTCGCGGCCGCGACTGGCCAAGGAGATCGAGCGATGTCCAGCAACAAGGTCAGAATCGGTTTTGTGGGTGTCGGGGGCATGGGGCAATGCGCCCACCTGAAGAACTATGCTACGCTGTCCGAGCAGTGCGAGGTGGTGGCTATCGCGGAACTGCGCAGCGATTTGGCCCGCGGGGTGGCGGCACGCTACGGCATCCCGAAGGTCTACCGAAACCACGAGGAGCTTCTGGCCAAGGAAAAGGTGGACGGCATCGTGGCCTCACAGCCCTTCACGCGGCATGGCGTGCTGGTACCCGAACTCTTGCGGGCCGGAGTGCCGGTATTCACCGAGAAGCCGTTGGCCGGAGCGCTGGCGGTCGGGGAGAAGATCGTCGAGGCGGTGGCGAAGAGCGGCACCTTCCTGATGGTGGGCTATCACAAGCGCAGCGATCCTGCCACCCAGTACGCCATGGAGCAAATCCGGGCGTTGCGGCAGTCTGGCGAGATCGGCGCCATGACCTACGTGCGCCTCCTCATGCCCGCCGGGGATTGGGTCGCCAGCGGCTTCAACGACCTGGTGCGGGGCACGGATCCCGTCCCGCCCTTGCAGTGGGACCCGCCCGCCGCGGACCTGAGTGCGGACGTTTTCAAGGCGTACACCAGCTTCGTCAACTACTACATTCACCAGGTGAACCTGATGCGGCACCTGCTCGAGTGCGATTACACGGTGAAGTACGTGGACCCGACCAGCCGAATCTTGGTCGGGCAAGCGGCCAGCGGCATCCCGTGCTCGATCGAGATGTCCCCCTATGTGACCACGATCGACTGGCAGGAAGAGGCCCTGGTCGCCTTTGAGCGTGGGTACATCAAGATCACCTTGCCAGCGCCGTTGGCCAGTAACCGACCCGGCGCCGTCGAGGTCTTCAAAGACCCCGGGAAGGGCGCCACGCCGACGCGGTTGACGCCGCAGTTACCCTGGGTTCACGCGATGCGGCAGCAGGCGCTGAACTTCATTGCCGCCATCAAGGGCGAACGGCCGCCGACCTGCGATGCCGCCACGGCGCTGAAGGACCTGCAGACCGCCCGCGAGGTCATCCGTCTGCGCCACGGGGTCTGAGGGGTCTTGCGGCCGGGTCCTGCGGTCGGCGGGTCTAGGGCCGGAACTTCCGCCGCTTTGCGCGGTTCAGTTTCTCCGTGTGCCAGCCCCGCGCTCGGCATCGTCAGAGTGCAGCACGGCGAAGACTCGCGATTCGCCGGGGATGCAGGCGCCGGAGAGGTCGTCGCCGTCCCATGCACCACTCGCGCTGGTGATACTCCTCGGCGGCTTCACCCTCGCCGTCGAAGTCGTGGCCGTGCATCTCGGCGAATGCGCCGGCCGCGTGACCTTCGCCGCGTTTCTGGAGCGGCTGAAGGCAGAACTGGAGCGTTCCGATCTCGTGCTGCTGCTGGTGGGGCCGGATCTCATCTACGGCAGCAGAGGCCGGAGCCACTTGGGCAGCGACGGACCCAAGCTCACGTGTCGGCCATTCTGGAACACGGCGACCTGGCGGAACGGGGTTCGCAAGTCGTCATTGTCGAAGATCCAGACGTGCGGGAGTTCGCGGATGGCGGCCTGGAGATTGGCCTGTGTGCGCGGATAGCGGGCAGCCAACTTCTCCGGCGGCACGTCGTGTCCGCCTTGGGAGACGCGCATGGCCACACGTTCCTCGGAGACTTCTGGCCCGGAGATCCCGATGAAGCAGAGAACGACCGTGTAGCCGACGCTGGCGGCGTCCTTGAGGAAGGTCAGCTTGTCGCCCACGGGATCGGAGAACTCGGTCTCGAAGACGAAGCTCGCGCGTTCCGCAACCAGTTCGCGGCGCAGCCGGTCGGCCAGGCGCGCGGCGGCGTAGGGATCGAGGCCGAGCTCGCAGGCCAGCACATCGGCGTTGAGAAAGCGCAGGGCAGCCGGTTGGAGGTGGGCATGATAGAAGGTGGTCTTGCCGGCGCCGTTCGGTCCTGCCAGCGCCACGATGACCGGTCGCTGATCGAGCGGGCTGCTCATCGCTTCGCCGGCTTTGACCTGACCGCTCTGAACTGACGGTTGACGAAGCGCCCCACGGTCCGTTTGCCGTCGGCCCCAGTGCGGACCAGCAGTCCGAGGCCACCGGGGGCAGGTTCATAGCGCGGAAAGGGTTGCGCCAGGAGGAAGTCGGCCACCCGGCGCCGACCGTCAGGAGAGTCCACGGCGTCGAGACAGGCGGAAAGCGGCCGGGCGCCAGCGCTCCGGCACAGGGCCAGCGCCTGTCCGCCCTGCAGCAGGGATTCAACGGCGCGTCCCAGCTTGGCCCAAAACTCGACCTGACCCGCGATGGAACGTTCCATGGACTCGCCAGCCAGGCGAGCATCGAGCACCAAGGCATCGGATAGTTTGACGGGCTGACTCATGGGAATAGGGTAGCATTGTGCTACCGCGATGTCGAGTCGGCGTCGGCGCCGAAGCCTTGCGGACCTGCGCCGTCGCGACCTCAGAACTCCCCCCCGCCAGCAGGAAGGGCGACGCCCACGAGGAAACCGCTGCCCAAAGAGGGCCGCCTTGACCGTGTATCCGGAGAACTCCGGCTTACCCGTCAGCGGCGCCGTCTGCAAGGCCGGTTCCCCTGCCGCGGTGGCAATGTGGATTTTCGGCGACAGATTCCGTGCGTGTCGGCGTGGTTGTGCCGGCGTGGTTGTGCCGACGTTTGTCGAGGCACGGCAAGGACGGGTCAGCCCAGATGCGGAAGATGGCGGACAAACGGTGGACGGGAGCCGGGGTCGGTATGGCTCTCGCGCTCTGTGCGCTGTGGCTAGTGGGTTGCTCGTACGAGCAGACCGACCGCCGCACCGAGATCGTGCTCTACGACTTCGCCTACGTCAACTGGACCGCCATGAACCGGGAGCGCCTCAAGGTCTTCGAGGCGCAGAACCCCGATCTCAGGGTGCGTTTGGTCACCGGCGACTACAGCAAGTTGCTGACCATGGTGGCCGGCGGGGTGGCCCCGGACGTGGCCTACATCGACTATGTCTATGTGCCGTACTTCGCCAAGCGCGGCGCCATCGTCTGTCTCGATGAGCGGGTCGCCCAGGAAGGCAGCGATTACCTGGGGCGCTTCTTCGCCTCTACCCTTGAAGGAGTGCGCTACAAGGGCCGCCTGTATGGCCTGCCCGATGCCTGGTCACCGGTGCTGCTGTACTACAACAAGAGCCTCTTCGATCAGTACAACCGCGAGCACCCCGAGGATGTTTTGACCTACCCGGGAGCGGCCTGGACCTGGGACGACTTCCGCCACGCCGCCAAGGCCCTGACCGCGGATCTCGATGGCGATGGGCGCACGGACCGGTTTGGGGCGCTGGTGCCCGCCAGCCACCATCGCTGGCCCATCTTCGTCTGGCAGAACGGCGGCGAGGTCACAAGTGCGGACCACCGACGTTGCCTGATGGACACGCCTGAGGCCATTGCCGGCATTCAGTTCCTCTACGACCTGATGTTTGTGGACAAGTCCATGCCCAGCGCCTTGACGCAGATCGAGGGCGTGGCTGAACAGAGCATGAACCGCTGGTTTGCCGAACAGCGCCTGGCCATGATCTACACCACGCGCTACTACCAGCAGGACCTGGCTGAGGTCGGCGGCTTCGAGTGGGACGTGGCGCCCCTGCCGCGGGGCAAGAATCGCTCGACCATCTACATCGGTGGCACCTGGTTGCTGTTCTCGCAATCCCGGCAACAAGACGCCGCCTGGCGCCTGATGCGGTTCCTCAGCGACGATGCGTCCAGCGAGATGAGCATGCGTTGCGGGCGCGCCCTGGCCGCCAACCGGCAGACGGCGGCGCGCCTCACCGACCACCCCGGAACGCCGCCCGAGCACGACGCCGCCTTCGTCGAGTTCGGTGATCTGGCCAGGGCGAAGCAGTTCGAATACCTCGACATCAGCAAAGCCTGCTACGATGCCTTCCAGGAAATCGACCTGGTCCGGCAGGGGCTCCGTACGCCCGAAGAGGCCTGCCGCAACTATGCCCGCATCATGAATGCAGCGCTGGACACGCTCTGGCGGGAGAAAGGCGGACCATGAACCCGTGGCGTCGGCGTGGCATCCTGGCGGCGTATCTGTTCATCCTGCCGAATCTGCTAGGCTTCGTGGTGTTCACCAGCCTGCCGGTGCTGGCGTCGCTGGTGCTGAGTTTCTACGAGTGGGACCTGCTGCGCTGGCCGCCGCAGTGGGTCGGCTTTGGGAACTTCGCCGAACTGCTTGGCGATGCCAGTTTCTGGAAGTACCTGGTGAACACCGTGGTCCTGATGGCGGGGATCCCGGTCAGCATGCTACTGAGTCTGTTGCTGGCGGTGTTGATGAACCAGAAACTGCGCGGCATGGTGGTGTACCGGACGGTCTTCTTCCTGCCCTCGATCACGGCCGGCATTGGCACCTACCTGCTCTGGATGTCGATCTACAACCCCGAGTTCGGCCTGATCAACTGGGCGCTGCGCCACCTGTGGGAGGCGCTGGGTTGGACGGTGGGTTGGGCCGGCATACGCCTGCCGCCCTTCGTCGGCCCCGGCTGGCTTCAGGACGTGCTGTGGGCCAAGCCAGCCCTCATCATCATGGGCATCTGGGGCTCGATGGGCGGCACCAACATGATCCTCTACCTGGCAGCGCTGCAGAACATCCCGCCTGAGCTGTATGAGGCGGCCGAGATCGACGGGGCCGGCGCCTGGAGCCGCTTCTGGCGGATCACCTGGCCGATGGTCTCGCCGACCACCTTCTTCCTCACCATCATGGGCATCATCGGCGGCTTCCAGGGCGGCTTCAATCAGGCCCATGTGATGACCGGTGGCGGGCCGGCTGGATCGACCACCACGATCAGCTACTACATCTACCAGAACGCCTACGTGTGGTTTCGCATGGGCTATGCCGCCAGCCTGGCCTGGGTGTTGTTCCTGATCGTCTTCGCCCTCACCATGGCCAATTGGCGGTTTGGGCAGAAACGAGTGCATTACGGGTGAGGGTTGGAGCGGCCGCGGCGCGCGGCCACTGCCCACGAGGCCGTGGGCGGTCCAAGGAGATGGAGCGGCCGCGG
Source organism: uncultured Victivallales bacterium (assembly GCA_903834675.1). The sequence continues at coordinate 8,166 of CAILKC010000355.1, forward strand.
CGCGCGGCCACTGCCCACGAGGCCGTGGGCGGTCCAAGGAGATGGAGCGGCCGCGGCGCGCGGCCAAGGAAACACGCAGGACCCATGCACACTTGGCTGACACTGAGGGGGTCTCCCGTCCGGGCCCGGCGCCTGCGGCTGGCGGCCGTCTATCTGTTTCTGACGGCCTTGGGCGTGACCATGGCCTTCCCTTTCTTCTGGATGATCATCACCGCCTTCAAGGACCCGGCCTTGGTCTTCGTCGATCCGCCCCAATGGTGGCCGGAACCGTGGAAGTGGGACAACTTCACCAAGGCCTGGACGGCGGTGCCTTTTGGGCGGGCCTATCTCAACACCGTCCTGGTGACAGTGCTGGTTACTCTTGGCCAGGTATTGACCTCAAGCCTGGCGGCGTTCGCCTTTGCCCGGCTTGAGTTTCCGGGGCGCGACAAGCTCTTCATCGGCTACCTGGCGACCATGATGATTCCAGGCAGCGTCACCATGATTCCGGTGTTTATCCTGACCAGCAAACTGCCGACCATGCTGGATTGGCTGCTAAGCCCGGAAGCCCACCTGTTCAGCCGCAACCTCTACCTGCTGGGGCAGTACTATGTCGGGCGCCCGGTGGGCCTGGACAGCTACTTTGCCCTGATCGTGCCCGGCATGTTCAGCGCCTATGGCACCTTCATGCTCCGCCAGTTCTTCATGTCGATCCCCAAAGACTACGAGGACGCGGCCCGCATCGACGGCTGCAGCCTGTTCGGTGTCTACTGGCGCGTGATGATTCCCCTCAGCCTGCCGGCCCTGGCCACCCTCGGCATCTTTACCTTCCTCGGTTCCTGGCGCGCCTACCTGTGGCCCTTGATCGTCTGCTATCGCGAAGAGGTCATGACGTTGCCTATCCTGATTCGCAGCTTCCAGGGCATGTACTCCACCGAGTGGACCTTACTGATGGCCGCCTCCATCCTCGACGTCATCCCCATCCTCATCGTCTTCATCGTCGGCCAGCGCTACTTCATCAAAGGCATCAACATCGGCGGCATCAAGGGCTGAGAAGCGCTTCGGCTCTGGCCTGCTACCGCGATTGCCCAAGCCGTACCCAATAGCCCGCCGCATTGGCTCGTTCCATGGGCAACTCCGTACGCCGTATGCTCCGTCAGCGGCAAGACGAACCGGGAAGGCACGAGATGAGCGACCGCGCAGCGCCGACGTCACCCGTGGCCAAGGGTGGCAGTTCGGCCTTCAAACAGATCCTGGTCTCGTTGTTCACGGTTGGCATCTGCTGGGTGTTTGTGCGTTTCGGCAGCCTGCTGGTGACGATGGCCATTTCGCACACCTGGTCGGCCGACGATCCGCGGGTATCGGCCTACGCCTTCATGTTCCGGGTGATGATCATGCAGTTCGTCTACCCGTCGGTGCTCAACATCTTCCGGCCGGCCTTCATTCCCCTCTACAACGAGATCAAAAAGCAGGATGGCGAGGTGGCGGCCATGACCTTCGCCAAGGGCCTGCTGGAGATCGGCATGATCCTTGGCTGCGGCGTCTTTGCCTGGCTCTGGCTGGTGCCGGGCTGGACGGTGCGCATGATGGCCAGCGGCTTCGACCCCGCGCAGCACGCGGCCAGTGTCGCCATGATGCGGCAGATGGCGCCCGGGGTGCTCTTTCTACTGGCCGCGGAGATGTATCTGATCCTCTTCCATGCCGAGCGGAAGTTCGCCTATCCGCACAGTGCCGAAGCGGTGCAGAAGATCGGCTGGGGCCTTGGCGTTGTGCTGCTCGGGCGCTTGCTGCATCTCGACGATATCGCCGTCGGGGTCAGCTATGCGGTGGCCTGCGTCGCGCAGGCGGCGCTGTGCATCGTGGGTATGCGGCGCACCTTCGGTTGGGCTCTGCCGCTTGCCAACCTGTCCCGCTGGTGGGGCCTCTGGGGACGGCGGACGCTGTTTCTGATGGGACCACTGGTGGTTGGGATTCTGGCGGCGCGGTTCCGTGACATCGTGCAGTTCCGCCTGCAATCAGACCTGGAGAACGTGAGCTTTGTCAGCGTCGAGTACGCCCGGCAACTGACCAATCTCCCCGTCGCCTTTCTGGGCACACTGGTCAGCCTGGTCATGCTGCCGCATCTGGCTGCCATCCTGCACGGCGAAGGCGGCGCGGACGAGCACCGGCGGACGCTGGAAGGCACGGTCACCACACTGTGCCTGCTGTCGATTCCGGTGGTCTGCACCTGCCTGGTGTCGGCGGAAGAATTGATGGCGCTGCTGTATCTGAAACCCAACTGGGGCGAGGCCGAACGACTGACTTGCCTGCAAGGGGCGTTGGCGGTGCGCGTCATCTCGCTAGGCTTCACCTTCGTGGTTCTGGAGAACATTCTGATGCCGGGTCTGTTCTCCATTAAGAGCATGTGGTGGCCGACCATCTGGGGGGTGGCTGCAAGCATGTTCCAGATCCTTTGCCTGGTGGGGTTGGCCGCGGCCGGACTGCCGCAGGACTCGCTCTGGCTCATCGGCGGCGTAGCCTTCGCCTTTCCCCTCAGTCGGTTGCTCAAGAATGGCGTGCTGATGTTGGTCCTGCGCCACAAGACCGGGATGTTCAGCGGGCGGGTTCTACCGGTGTTCCTGCTGCGCATCGTGGCCATCACGCTGGCGACGCTGGCGGTGCAGGTGGCCGTGGGCTGGTTCGTGCGCCGCGGCTTTGGTGGCATCCCTCGCGGGCACTCGTTCATGATGTACAAACTCTTGCTGGGGGCACAGATCGCTCTGCCCGCCGCGGCTATGGGTATCGCCTTCCTGGTGCTGACCTGGTTCGGCGGCTATCGGGCGCAGATGCTCGAGCTGATCCGTTCGGCGCGCGCCGGCCGCAAGGGGCGCCCCCAGGTCGATCTGTCCGAGGCGTGAAGAGAAACGTAGCAACGTAGGTCGCGACGCCGTTCCCCCAGCGTGCCTCCAGCCCCGGGCAGCACGATACCCCTCCGGGCATCCTGCGCCGCCGCGCCGCAGTGAGGGTGGCGGCGACTCCCAGATCAAAAGGCCCTCTGGGACGCCGCGATTCCTGCCGTGGGCGTGCCCCGCGGTGGCGGGAGGCGTGGGCCTATTTCGCTCCCGTCGGCCGGAAGGACACCGGACCCGGCATGACTCGCAGACGCCGTACGGCCGAAGACACCGTCTGGTTCCCTTTCACCAAGTCGAGGCGTACGTCGTGCGTTCCCGCGGCCTTGAGCGTGTCCGCCGGGACGACGATGTGACGATCGTTGTCGACCTCGCGCGTGACGTCGGCAACGGCCTGGCCAGCCGGGTCAGTGACGCTGATCCGCAAGCGGTACTCGCCGGCCTTGATGTCCGCGGCGCCGAGCAGGTCGTAGTCGAACGCCAGGGACCGCGTCGGCAGCAGCAGCGCCGTCGGCAGAGCAACCGTACCGAACACGGGCGTCTTGAATCTGATGAGCGCGATCTCGTCGAGGTAGAACACGACCGTCGTCTGGTCCGCGAAGTCGCCCTCGCGGAGCCAGAGCTGGATGCGACTGACGTCATTCACCTTGCCCGGATTGGCCTTGACGATGTCCGCCAAAGGCAGGACGACGCGGAACCAGGTGCGTTGCGGCGCGGCACCCACGACCAGGTTGTCGAACAGCTTCCGGCCACCCTCGCGGGCCGTGATCTCGCAGCGCAGCGGCGTGCTGTCGTCGGCGACCTCGTCCCGGCTGGAGTCGACCCTCAGCCAGAAGGAGAGGTAGTCATAGTGCGCCAGATCCAGGCTGCCCTTGGCAAAGTCCACGCCCAGCCGTGGCCAGCCTTTGCGGTAGGGACCGTTCGGGTTCGGGGCCTGGCCCTCGCCGTCGTTGGCGTAGTCCATGGTGACGGTCCACTTCAGGCACTTGGCGCCCGCGTGTTTCGGTTCGGCCGTGACCTCAGTCTTGCCCTCGCAGGTCGCGTTTTTCCACAGCGGGAACTCCTCGTCGCCCAGGTCGCGGCTCTCGAGGTTGCCGACACGGATGGCCTGGTCGAGCGGCGACGTTGCCATCGGCGCGGAACCGCCGGTCGGGTCGGCGACCAGCACGGAGGCCGCGGTCACGCTGGAGCTCTTCTGAAACGGGAGCAGACTGTCGATCGCCAGCGCCAGGCGCCAGCGCTGCAGGTTGAAGTCCACCGAGGGCCACATGCCGTCCGCGAGGTAGCGGTCCTGCGGCACCACGGCATTCCAGGTCTCTTGCAGCAAAGCCTTCGCCTGAGTCACCGCCTTGGCACACGCGGGGTCGGGGCTCTGTTCACGTTCCGCGATGGCCTGCTGCAGAGTGTAGAGGTAGCGGCCGTCGTCGTAGCCTTCGCGGAAGCACTCCCAGTAGACGGCGGGGATGACCTTACCATCTGCGCCGATCTTGTTGCCGCACCCGGAGATGCTCCGGCCACCGCCGTCGAGATCGAGGTAGTGGCGCGACCCGCTCTGGCCCATGTCCCAGCGCCAGATCCAGGGAACCAGCCCGACGTAGCCGCTGCGCCAGAACCCGAAGCCGTAGGTCATACGCCCGCCCTTACACATGATTTCGGGCACGCGCTGCTCGCAGGCCACGTGGTTCGGGTAGCACCAGTAGCTGTAGCGCTGGTCCTTGATCACCTCCCCGTACGGCACCGAGAACGGCTGCGACACCCAGACATCGAGGTAGGGCCGGTAGTGCATGGCATCGGAGGCCTTGGGGTCCTTGGTGGCAAACGTCCGGACACCGGCGGCCTTGACCGCCTGGTAGGTGCATGAACCGAACTCCCAGGCGCTGGAGTCGACCTCGTCGAGAGGCCCGTAGATGATCTCCGGCAGCCCCCGCGTCTTCCAGTCGGCGGCAAAGGCCTGGACCAGTGCGGTGACCTTGGCATAGAACTCCGGCGGCGGCGGGGACTTCAGGGCGTAGTGCTTGGGCGCGTCGGCGCCGGTGTACTTGCGGATCAGCGTCGGCATGGCCGCATCCATGGATACCATGAAGCAGGCGCCCTTGAGCAGCCCGGATTTCTTCATGTTTTCGAGCGCGCTCTCCGGCCGGTAGTAGAGCGCGTCGCGTTTCTCGTCGTAGGCGATGTACCCGGTGGGCGGCACGTCAAAGCCATAGTCGACCATGGTGCAGTACTCGTCCGCGGCGACCTGGTTGATGCGTGCCTCGTCCCCGGTGATCTCCGGCGGCAGTTCGGCAAAGGTCGACTTGGCCTTGCTGGTGAAGTCGTAGTTATAGGCCGAGAAATGCTTGGCGGGGTCTTTGAGCAGCCGGAACCCGAGCACGCGGAATTCGATCGGGAGGTTGACCGGCTCCGTCAGACCGTCCGCCTGGAGCGCGACCGAGCCTTGGTACAGGCCCGGCGCCGTGGCGTCGGGCACGTGGACGGTGATCCAGAACCGGTGCGACTCATGGGCGGGGATGCTGAGTGGGTCGAAATGCTCCAGGAGCTCCGGCATGCGGCGGAAGGTGTCCTTGGAGGTGTAGCTCGGATAGCGGATGTCGTAGTAGCGCAGGTAGCGCACATCGAGCGCCGCGGCCGGGATCTCGCCCGCCGCAGACGTCAATGCGCTGACCGTGAGCGTCACCTTGTTCAGCGGCTTGACGGCATGGAGGGCGAAGTTCAGCGGCTCGAACTCGCCGGGAGTCGCAAAGGCCACCAGCGCGGCGACGCGCTCCTCGCCGCGCGGCCAGGTGTTGGCGTAGACGATTTCGGTGATCGGCCGGGTGAACAGCAGAAAACCGCGCGCCTTCTCCTCCGCCGTCAACGACGGCTCGGGTGCGGTCTCCACAAAGGGCACTTCCTTCCACCCCGGCGCGGCGGTCTCCGCGGCGGCGTCTGCCGCGCGGCAGCTTCCCGCCACGGCCGCTACTGCCAGGATCAGCCCGCTGATCGGTGATCGTTTCATCGTTTTCCCCTTTACCGCCAAGGTGGCGGTCCTGGATGATCGGGAACCGCGCTCCAACCGACGGCGAGAAGATAGCCATAGCGCACGTGGAGGCAAGGCCCTGGTCTGGAGGTCCAGGGCGGTTTCAAGAAACGACCGCCGTCGTACCGCCGGCGGCGACCGCGACACCGCTTTGGCTTGGCGCCTGTGCCATGCCTGACGGCGTGCGTTCTCGCGCAACCAGATACGGCAGGCAGGCCACGGGTTATTGCGCCGCCCAGCCCGATTTCTCGACCTGTGCAATAAGGAAGTCCGCCTGGAGCGCTGAAGGCGCGCGGCCATACCAGCCCAGGGCAACGCCCTGGGAATAGGATAGTTATGGGTTTGAGCCCTGTAGGGGCGAGCCATCTGCCCTCGGTTCGCGCTGAGGTCGCATAGGCCGCCCCTTCAGGGCTCAATCCGCGCTGTGGACGGGTACCCAGGGCGTTGCCCTGGGCTGGTATGAAGCGCCCCTTTGGGGCTGAATACCTCGGCCCATCCTTATTGCACAGGTCGAAAAGAAACGGCCCTCGTATCGGGTGGCGCGAGAACACACGCCGTCAGGCATGGCACAGGCGCCAAGCCAAAGCGGTGTCGCGGTCGCCGCCGGCGGTACGACGGCGGTCGTGTCTTGAAACCGCCCTGGACCTCCAGACCAGGGCCTTGCCTCCACGTGCGCTATGGCTCTCTTCTCGCCG
>CAILKC010000356.1 GCA_903834675.1 uncultured Victivallales bacterium
GAGAAGAACCCGATGGCTACAGCCCAGAAGCTTGGCGTTCCCGGCGCGATCACCTTCGACAACGCCGTCCTGATCGCCGACCGCAACGGGGCGGTCCACCTCCTGTATGGTGTCGAATACATGCGCTGCTTCTATAGGCGCAGCGACGACGACGGCGCGACGTTCACTCCGGCCGTCGAGATCACCGCGGCATTCGAGCCGCTCCGAAATGAGTACCCGTGGAAGGTCCTGGCGGTCGGGCCGGGACACGGCATCCAGCTGCGCAACGGGCGTCTGTTGGCACCCGTGTGGATCTCGCCAGGCACCGGCCACAACGCCCATCACCCATCGGTTTCAGCAACGATCTACAGCGACGACCACGGTTGCACCTGGCAGGCGGGCGACGTCGCGATCCCCGACACTGCGGAATGGGCCAACCCCAACGAGGGAACCATGGTCGAACTGGCAGACGGCCGCGTGCTGCTGGACGCCCGTACGATCTCGAAGAATCGCCGCCGGCTGCAGACCGTCAGCCCGGACGGCACCGGCAACTGGAGTAAGCCCGAGTTTCACGAGCAGCTCTATGAGCCCATTTGCGCCGCCAGCATGATTCGTTTGTCGGGTGCGGGCGACGGCCGGAGGAATCGGCTGCTCTTCGTCAACCCGTATACGCCGGGCGTCGAGGAGTGGTCGGAGCGCCGCCAGAACCTGACCGTGAAACTCAGTTACGACGAAGGCCGTAACTGGCCCGTCGGCAAGACGCTCGAACCCGGATACGCCGGGTACTCCGACCTCGCGGTCATGCCCGACGGCACCATCCTGTGCGTCTATGAGGGCGGCAACCCCGCTCGCCTGACGGTCGCCCGGTTCAGCCTGGAATGGCTGACCGACGGTCAGGATTCACTCTTCTGATGACATGCCCAGCACCCCACCCGATGGCGGTGGCAATCTGGATGGAGTCGAGGGTTGGAAAGCAGGGAGCAGCGCATGGATCACGTTCGAGTTCTGGTCCGGATCTGTGCCCTCGCTGCCGCCAGTATCCTGTCTTGCAGGCTGTCTACTGCCCAATCCGTCCCCTTGGAAAACACGGGAGTTTCTGCCATGCCCGGTGATCGCAACCTTCCCATCAACCAGCTCTACCCGCCCGAGGCGTTCTACCACAACGGTCAGGGTGGGCGCGTGCTGGACGTGACCAAGCCGCCATTCAATGCCAGAGGCGACGGCGTGACGGATGACACAAAGGCGCTGTGCGCCGCGATGCGGTTTGTAGCCGAAAGCTACGATCCGCTGATGGGGGAGGGTTGGTCGTACTGCGGCTGCAAGCTGAACAAGAGCTGGATCCTCTACCTGCCTGATGGCGAGTATCTGGTGAGCGACACGATCGACCAGGGCTGGCCGGAGCGCGTCTGGCATCCCTTCGACGGCTGGAGCCAGATCCGCCGCTCGACGCTGGCTTCCCCTGAAGACGCGGAACGGCGCAAGGGTGAGCGCTGGCATGCGGAGAACTACCTCATCCGCCTCGTGGGGCAGAACCGGACAAAGACGGTCATCCGCCTCAAGGACAACTGCGCGGGCTTCGGCAGCGGCCAGGCAAAACCCGTGGTAGCCTTCTGCCACAAGACCTTCTCCAACGTGAACCAAGGGAACTACTTTGAGAACATCACCATCGTCACCGGCTCCGGCAATCCGGGGGCCGTGGCGCTGAAGTGGAACGCCGCCAACTGGGGCGGCATCCGCAATGCCCTGCTGTGCTCGGGCGACGGTCAGGGCCGCGCCGGGCTGATGATGGATGTCGGGTGCGTCGAAGGGTATCTGCGGGACATCACGGTGCAGGGCTTCGGAACCGGCATCGACCTCGGTGCCGACGGTGCCACCGTCGTCGTGCTGGAGCATGCCACCGTGGCGGGCCAATCCGGCGTGGGTGTGCGCGTCGGCAGGCACCACGATTGCCTCGCCACCAGGAAGCTGCGGTTCGAGAACGTCCCGGTAGCGCTGAAAGCGGACAACGGCTCGCACGTGGTGTTGCTGGAGAGCCGGGCCAGCGGACGGGAGGGCGCCGTGGCGGCCTTGTCCATGGCGGAGCATGGCCATCTCTTCGTCCGCGACTTCGAGTGCGTCGGTTTCACCGCCGCCGTTGCCGGTCCGGGGGACGCGCCGCTCGTCGCCACCCGCATTGACGAATTCGTCTCGGACCCGCCGGTCACGCCCGACTCCGACGTCACGGCCAAGTCGCTCCGTCTGCCGGTGCGCGACATGCCGGTCATCCTGCCCGAACCCGATCTCACAAAGTGGGCCGATGTGCAGGCCTTCGGGGCCAAGGGTGATGGGATCACGGACGACACCGCCGCCATCCAGCAGGCGCTGAACAGCGGCAAGCCGGTCGTTTTCTTCCCCCGCGTGGCCTACGTGGTCAATGGCAGCGTGAGTATCCCCGCCAGCGTCCGCGAAATCTGCTTCCTCCACGGCAACGTCTACCGTTCCGTGCAGAACCTCGAGACCGCCATGTTCCGCGTCTCGGAGCCGTCGAGCGAGCCGCTGCTGCTCCACCAGAATGTCAACGCCGGCGGCATCTTCGTGGACCATGAAGCGGACCGGCCGCTGGTGCTGGAAGACGTGCATACCTGGTTCCACCATGTCCGTGACTATGCACGCGCTCCCGGCATGCTCTTCCCGGGCGCGGCGGCGCAGACGGCGGACATCTGGCAGCTCTATCGCAATACGCGGCCCGGCGGCGCCGCCAAGGAGGTGTTCGCGGCCAACGTGATGGGCTTCGCCGTCGGTGGCAAGGAGGCGCGCCATGCGGTCGAGAACGTCCGCGCCTGGGTGCGGCAGCTCAACAACGAGCACATCCCGTATGCGCAGGTGGCATTGCGCCGGTCCGACCTGTGGCTACTGGGCTTCAAGGTCGAAAATGCCGAACTGCTGTTCCACGCGGACCACGGCACGCGCCTCGAGGTGCTCGGCGGCATCTACCACAACTTCAGCAAGTGGGACCGAGGCTCCATGATCCAATCGCGCGATTCGCAGGTCACCGCATGGTTCGTGCTCTGGAGCGGAGGCAGCCATCAGCCGGACGTGCTTGAGGCCGTGGCGGGGGAAGAAACCACGCGCATCCCTATCTGGCAGTTCCCTCTCATCGACAGGAAGACTCCTGCCGCGCATGACACGCGAGCCGGCACGTTCGTCGTTTCGCTCTTCAGCGACCCACGAGGGCAGGGAACCGGGCTGGAGCCCCGCGCGACTCGGGCCGAGGAGGTGCGCCAGCAGATCGCCTGGGACCGCCTGGACGGTTGTGCGCACATCCGCGGGTTCAACTATCAGCCCAGTTGGGCCAGCAGCGGCGTCGCGATCTGGCTCGACACGTTTGACGCCAAGCGGTTCCGCTTCGAGTTGGAACGGGGCAAACAGCTCTTCCCCAGCTTCAACTGCGTGCGTCTGTGGTTGAGTTGGAGCGCCTACGGCAAGCACCCGGAGCAGTTCCTGGCCAACCTCGGTTCGGCACTCGGCATTTGCCATGACCTGGAGCTGTTGGTGATCCCGGTCCTGTTTACGCGCTGGGACGGCAATCCGTCCTTTGATCCCGTGACGACAGTCCATCTGCGGAGCGCCGACTTCACGAAGATCGCTGGTGCCTATCTGGACGCAGTGGTCGGCAGGCATCGGGCCAACCCGGACATTCTGGCGTGGGATCTGTGCAACGAGCCGCTCTCGCAGAAACCGGAACAGCTGCACACAGCCGAGGGGCGGGCTGAGCGCGAATGGCTGCAGTTCGTCCATGCTCGTGTGAAGCAGCTCGCGCCGTCCGCCAAGACCTGCTTGGGCACGCTCTTCGACTATGGCTGGGGGCAGCTCGACGAGCCGTTTTGCGATCTGCTCACGCC
>CAILKC010000357.1 GCA_903834675.1 uncultured Victivallales bacterium
GAAGATGGTGAAGTCGCCGGCGCAGAGCCTGTTTCAATGGGACAACGGCTCGGACATCGTCTGTTGGGAGCCGGAGTATGGCGGCAGCAAGCTGCTGATCGACCTGTTTGCCCGCCAGCCGGACAAGTACCTCGAGTTGTATGTGGGCAAGAGCGACCACGTGGACTTCCTGCTTGATTATGACCATCGCGGTCACACCACCTGTTGCTGGAGCCTGTCGCACGAGACCCAGGCCCGCGAGGTGGAGCTGCGGTCGGCGTCCATGGAGGCCCGCTTGCGTTCTGCCCGCAAGTGTCAGGAAGCGGGCTACCCGGTGCGCATTCGCTTCAGTCCCATGGTCCCCACCACGGGCTGGGAGAAGGACATCCGGCACATGGTGCAGCGTCTGTTCGAGGAAATCCGGCCCGAAGTCATCACCATCGAGCCCTTGCGCTTCTACACCTACAAGCAACTGTGCGCTGACTTCGCTCCGGGCGTGATCGACGCCGAGTTCCTGGCGGGCATGAAGAGCCTGCCCGAGACCGCGCAGCAGTTCCCGGACGAGTTGGTCAAGCGTCTGTACCGGGTGGTCTTCGAGGAAGTCTTGCGTCTCTCGCCGAAGACCCCGGTCGCCTTCTGCCGAGAGAAGCGGCTCATCTGGGATAGCTTCCGCGAGGAATTACGGCGCAACGGCCAGGACCCCGATGACTACGTCTGCAACTGTGGGCCAGTGTCCGCTGGCCCCGATCCGCGCCTCAGGGCCGCGGTCTGATCTGGGGCGCCTCTGAGAGACCTGCACTCGACGCTGTTCAGGAGACTGTGCCATGGCAAGTTGTGAGACGGGCCTGCCGCCCGAAGCGGTACAGGCCTTGAATTTCGACATCGAGCGGGTCGGGAGCCCGACGCTGGAGTCGCGGCTGGACGGCGTGCAGTTTGTGGAGGACGAAGAGCGCATCGCCTACTTCACCGACCCGCGCATCAACGGGGAGTTGTTGGCGAAGGGGCTACCGCCGCCGGCCTTCGTGGCCGCGGGTCCGCGGCGGCGGCTGTACCACGACGCTGCCTGGACGCGGGCTGCGATCGTCACCTGTGGGGGCTTGTGCCCCGGCATCAACGACGTCATCAAGGCCCTGGTCAACACCCTCTTCCACACCTACGGCGTCGACAGCATCTTCGGCATCCCGTACGGCTATCGCGGGCTGGCGCCGAAGTACGGCCACAAGCCCGTGGAGCTCACGCCCGACATCGTTGACAGCATCCCTGAGAACGGCGGTTCGATCCTCGGCTCGTCGCGCGGCGAACAGTCCACCGAGGAGATTGTGCGGACGCTGGATCGGCTGAACATCAACATCCTCTTCACCATCGGCGGTGACGGCACTCAACGCGGCGCTGGCGACATTGCCGAGCTGGCCAAGGCGCATGGCCTGCCGGTGAGTGTGGTCGGTATTCCCAAGACCATCGATAACGACCTGAGCTTTATGGAGCGCACCTTTGGTTTTGAGACGGCCATCTACGCGGCGGCGCCGGTGATCGGCTGTGCGCACATGGAGGCCAAGGGCGCCTACAACGGCATCGGACTGGTCCGGCTGATGGGGCGCGACTCCGGCTTTATCGCGGCCCATGCCTCGCTGGCCAACAGCGTGGTCAACTTCTGTCTCATCCCCGAAGTGCCTTTCGAACTGGAAGGCCCGAATGGCTTCCTGCCGGCCCTGGAACGTCGGCTTGGAGAGAAGCACCATGCGGTCGTGGTCGTGGCCGAGGGGGCAGGCCAGGAGCTTTTTGCCAAGCTGGCGACCGAGAAAGATGCCTCGGGAAATGTCCTGAACCAGGACATTGGCACCTTCCTGCGTGACCGCATCCATGGCTATCTCGCGCAACGCGGCATCGAGCACAGCATGAAGTACTTCGATCCCAGCTACCTGATTCGCAGCGTGCCGGCGCGGGGGACGGATGCGGTCTTCTGTCTGCACTTGGCGCAACAGGCCGTGCATGCCGCGCTGGCTGGCATGACCAATCTGGTGGTCGGTTACTGGCATGGGCACTTCGTCTACGTCCCCATCGCCCTGGCCACCTGCGAACGCCGCCGCATCGATCCGCGCGGCCAACTCTGGCAGAGCGTGTTGCAGGTGACCCGCCAGAAGGACACCTGGGCCCCCCGTGTTTGAAAGGACCTGACCATGCAGCCGATTCGCCTTGTTGGACGTGACGCGACGCAGGTGTGGGCTGGCGATGTGGCCGTGGTCGGCGCCACGCTGGCCGGAGTGGCGGCGGCCCTGGCGGCGGCGCAGGCCGGGCGGCGCGTCTGCCTGCTGGAAGCTGGACCCACCCTGGCTACCGACCTCAGCGCCGGCTGGCTGCAACTGCTGCCCTCAAGCCCGCTGGTCGACCGTATCCGTGCCTATACCAGCGCTCAGGGAGCGCCGCCAGAGCGCCCGTTGGACATCCTGCTGGGAACGCTGGCCGCCGACCGTATCGTGGCCGACGCCGGGGTGATGGCCCTGGTGAAAGTGCGGACCGCGCGCCTGCTCCGCGACCGGCGCGGCCGCCTGGCCGGTGTCGAGGTGGTCGGCAAGAGCGGCCGACAGAGCGTCAAGGCCCCCGTGGTCATCGATGCCACCCCCGGCCAGGGGCTGGCGCGCGCTGCGGTGGGACTGCCTGAACGGCGACGGCTGCGGCTCGAACGGCGCGGTTACCTTGCCGGGGTTGAGCTGCCCGCCTACGGCGCCGCCTGGGATGTGCCCGCCAGCTTGGAGGTCGAGGGCAACCGGGTCGAGGCTGTGCCCGCGGCCTGGCCCGGCGAGGCGCTGCTGCGGGTCCGACTGATCGCCGACGGGCGTTCGGAAACAGCGCTCCTGAGCGCCAGCCTGCACGCCGTGACCGGGGTCGTCGCCTGGCTGCGACAGCAGGTCCCCACCCTCGCCGCGCTGGCGCTGGTCGACGTAGCGCCTGGCCTGTGCGAAGAATTTGTCGCCGAGGGCGACGAGGTGGTGGCCGCCGTCCAGGGGACCGGTCTCTACCTCCTCGAGGCAGGCACGGACCTGGCTGCCGCCGAGGCGGTTGGTCGGGACGCCGTAGCCGCTACCCGGGCTCTGCCCCGGCTCGCCGCGGCGGCGTGCGACCAAATCCGCTCCCGGGAACTCGCCGCCGCCCCGGAACAGGACCTGCCCAAGGTGCGCCTGCCCCCGGCCCTGGCGCAGATGCACGAGCCTCGTGACGTCGTGGTCGCGGGTTACGGCACCGGCGGCGCCTTTGCCGCCATCGCGGCCGCCGAGGCCGGGGTCAGCGTGGCCGTGCTGGATGCGGCGCCGGTCGCGGGGGGCATTGGCTCGGCCGGGCGCATTCACTCCTACTACCACGGCCTGCGTGGGGGCACGCAGGACCGGTTTGACGAATCCATCACCGGCAGTGGCGGCGCCTTGGCGCCCAAGGCGCGTGGGTATCATCCCGTCGGCCGGGCCGAGGTGCTGACCCAGGCCTTGTTGCGCCCCGGCCTCGAGGTCTTCAGCGGGCACACTGTCTTTGGCGTGGTGCGCGAGGGCTCGCGGGTGACCGGCGTCCTCTCCGCCGCGGCGGATGGCTACCACGTCTTTCCCTGCCAGGTGGTGATCGACGCCACCGGCGACGGCGATGTGGCGGCTGCCGCGGGTGCGCCGATGACGCTCGGGCGCGCTGGCGACGGCTTTCCGCAGCCCTTCAGCTACACCCCTTCGCTCATGCAGAAGGGCGAGTTGCACCATCACAACTTCGATGCCGGCTGGGTGGACCCGACCGACACCCTGGATTTCTCGCGGGCGCACTTCGAGGGCCGGGCCCAGATCGCCTGCCGCGGACCCTACACCCCCGAGCGGCACTACTGCAGCCTGGCCTCCATCCTCGGCCTGCGCGAGAGCCGTTTTGCCAAGGGGCCGCTGACCCTGACCTTCGACGACTTCCTCGACGGCCACACCTTTCCGGACACTGTTTGCAGCGGTCATGCGCACCACGACAACCATGCCATGGACTACGCCGAGGAAAGCGAATGGTCGCGGCGGCATGTGGTGATGTTTGGTCTCTGGCGCTTCCTTTGCCATGGCGATGTGCCCTACCGCGCCCTGCTCACCCGCGGCGTCGACGGCGTGCTGCTGGGCTGCCGGGCGCTCTCGGTCGATCATGACCTGCACCAGCTCCTGCGCATGCAGCGGGATATGCAGGTCATCGGCGAGGTGTGCGGGGTTGCCGCCGCCGAAGCCGTCAAGCGTGGGGTGACGCCACGGGCCCTGCCGTTGGACGTGCTCAAAGCGCGGTTGACGGCCCGCGGCATCCAGCCCCGGCCGCCGCAGAAGATCGCCGATCTGCCGGTCGAGGGGCTGCTCGCCAAGCTCAGTACCCCGGGCGACGAGTGCGGCCTGGCCATGTGGCGTCTCAGTCGCCTCGGCGCCAGCGTCGACTGGGATGGCTTCTTTGCCCGCGAGACCGCCGCCGGCGCGCGCTTCTGCGCGGCCATTGCGGCTGCCATGGGCAAGGCGGCCGGGCCCGCAGCCCTGGACGTGCTCTGGGAGACCGTACGCAACCGCGTCACCGAGCCCGGGCTCGGAATCAAGTCGCCGCCGCGTTGCTTCGTCGCGGCCTTGGCGCTGGCGGAACTGCAAGCGCCCGGCGCCGCCGATGCCATCGGCGCGCTGCTCACGCCCAAGGCGCCACCGCCGGATCTACTGCTGCTGCTGCGCGCCCTAGCGCGAACCGCCGACCCGAAGGCCGTCGGGATCATCCAGAACTTCCTCCAGGAGAGCGAGAACGAGTTGTTTCCCATCCCCTTGTGGGGCGCCGACCCGGCCCATCCGACCTCGTTCCGCGCCGCCATCGTGATTCGCGCCGTGCGCAGCCTGGCCGAGCTGGGAGCGGCGCCGGAGCCCGAGCGCCTGGAGGCGCTGCGCGATCACCCGCTGCTGCTCATGCGGCGGCACGCGCGTCGCGTGCTGGCCGAGCTGGCGCGGGTGAGCCCAGACGGCAGGAGCTGATCCCCTGGAGCGGCGCCTGGCCTCAGGCGCTGGCCGCGAGCCGCGGCCGGTCCATTCCCCTGGAGAGGCGCCTGGCCTCAGGCGCTGGCCGCGAGCCGCGGCCGGTCCATTCCCCTGGAGAGGCGCCTGGCCTCAGGCGCGGGCGGTGGAGCCCAGCGCATCTCCAGAAAACGGCGGTGGAGCCCAGCGCATCTCCAGAAAACAGCGGGGGAGCCCAGCGCATCTCCAGGGAACGGCGGAGGAGCCCAGCGCATCTCCAGGGGCGGCCTAGCGCTGCGGCGCTGCGGCGGGCACCGGCAGCACGATCTGGGATGGGTGGGTAGCATCGCAATAGAGGGTGTTCTGCTGCGTTTTCAGGGGCTCACCCGCGACCCAGGGCTTACCGGTGCCGGGGTTCACGTCGAAGCGTGGGTTATTGGAGGAGGTAACGCTCAGGCGGATGCGGTGTCCCCGGTTGATGATGACGCTGGTGGGCCAGAGCTCGAACTTCACCGGGTAGATCGTGCCTGGAGTCATGGGCACCTCTTTGTCGAAGCCATCCCGGAAGCGCAGCCGGAGCATGCCCTCGGCCATGAGGAAGCTGCGGCCGTCGGGATAGACGTCGCAGAAGCGCAGGGAGAGGTCGGTGTCCACGGCTGTGGTTGAAAGGAACAGGCTGGCGCTGATCTGGCCGGTGGTCTCGAGCGGTTCTGCCAGCGGCTCGGTGGAGAAGCAGAGCAGGTCGGGGCGGCTCTCGACGGGGCGCTGGTCCATGGGGCCGGCGGGGATGGTGAGGTTGCCGCCGCCGCGGGTCGGGCAGGGGTTTTTCGGGTCGAAGGGGTAGCGCAGGGTAGCGGCATCGGGGCCGGTTGCGGTGGGCGCTGTGGCGAGCAGTCGGCGGTCTGCGGTGAGGTACAACGTGGTCGTCGTGCCGGGGGGCGGCCAGGCCTCGGCGGTGCGCCAGAGGTTGCCCGGCGCGGCGGGGTCATCGACATCTCCCATGACGTAGTAGGCTACGGGCTTGAGTGTCTCCACCCCGTTGGCGACGCCCTTGAGGTAGTGCTCGAACCAGCGCCCGGCGCTGTACTCGGCCGGTTCCCGGGCGTGGGGGAAGGTCAGCTCGCCCACTTTGCCGTTGTCGCGGAAGCCGCCGTGCGCCCATGGTCCCATGACCAGCACCTGGCGGCCCTTGGCGCCGGGGCCGCCGTGTTCTTGCCGGCCCACAAACGAGGTGACCGTACCCAGGCTGAAGGTGTCGAACCAGCCGCCCACATGCATGGCCGGCGCGGTCATGAGGTGGTGTCGCGGGGTGGAGTCAAAGGCCTGCCAGAACTCGTCGTAGCTGGGGTGCGAGCGGTAGAGGATCAACGCTTCGGGTGAGAAGCTGTTGTTGTTGAGCCAGTTATCGATCTGGCACTGGCGCAGGGCCCCGCCGACGTAGGCGGCATGGTGATACAGGCTGGCTGCAGCGACCCGGATGTACTGACAGGCCAGCCCCGTGGGCGCCGTGGCGGCCAGCAGGTTCTGGGTGATGCCGCCGGCGGAGCCGCCCTCGGTTCCGATCTTGCCGTTGCACCACGGCTGCTGCAGGAGCCAGCGCACGGTATCGGCACCGTCCTGATGCCCTTGCCAGCCGCAGCCGATGAAGGGCAGGTTGTCGCCCTCGGAATCGAAGCGACCGCGCATATCCTGGGTGACGACGGCATAGCCCTGGCGCGCCAGGCCGGGGGTCTTCTTCTGGCGGTCACGGCCGTAGGGTGTGCGTTGCAGGATGACGGGAAACGGCCCGCCCCGGTTGGGCCGCCAGATCTCGGTGGCCAGCTTGATGCCGTCCGCCATGGGGAGCATCACGGTCTGGTTGTCGACCCCGACCACGGCGCCGATCTTCTCGCCCAGCGCCTCCCATTCCGCCAGGGTCAGGCGGCCATCCTGGTCGGTGTCTGCCGCCGCGAGGTACTGGCGCATGAGGCGCTGGCCACGCTCGCCGTGTTCGGTCAGCGCCTGTGGCTCGGCGGTGGCCAGTTCCTCGCGGTCCAGGGCGCCGTCACGGTTGGCATCGAAGCGGCGCAGGAAGCCGCCGACGGTGCCGTACATGCCGGGTTCCAGGGGCTCAGCCGCGGGCTGTGCTGTTGCGGCGAGCGAGAGCGCCAGCAACCCGGCGACCAGACTCAGCCAGACGGACGCCTTTCGTGCCATCATCGGCGACTCCTGCTCACTTTGCGGCGCGGGCTCGGGCCCAGCCGGGGCGCTCGCGTTCGCGCTCCTGCAGCACCCAGTCCTCGCCGGCGCCGGCCTCGAGGCTGGGCTGCCAGCCCCGGTCGTTCTCGTGGGGCCGGCGGACGATACAGCGCTCGACCAGCTCGGCGAGCCGTTTGTAGCCGGGATCATCCTTGCTCTGCCAGGTCACCAGCTGTCCCCAGCCGCCCGCGGCCAGGGCCAAGGGAGCCATCAGGATGCGGCTCTCGTCGGGCTGGGCCGGGTTGATCAGGGCTCGCTCGGGTTGGGCGGCGATCGCCTCGCCCAGAAGCTCCTTGGCGACCGCACGCAGTTCCGCCACCGCCTTGGGGTCGAGGCCGCGCTCCTCTACTTTGTTGGGGAACAGGTCACCGTAACACTGGGCATTGAGATCGAGCCACTCGATGATACGCAAGAGGCTGTCGCGGTCGAGGTTACAGTCCCCGTGGTGGCGCAGCAGCAGATCGGGGATGGCGCTGCCGTAGGAGTAGAACTCAAAGGGCCGACTGAAGTTCTTCTCGTCCCACATGTACGCTTTGAGCCCCAGCCGGTGTTCGCCGCGTTTGAGGAGTTCCTGGAAGGACTGCGGCCAGGTTTTGCCGTCGTGGATGAGGTTGATGGCGTTGGCCTTGGGCGTGGCGGGTTGGGGGGCTTGGCTGAGCCCATGGCAGCCGATGCAGTAGCGGTCCAGGACGGGCTGCACGGTGCGCATGAAGCTGAGTCCGCCGGGGTACTGCGGCCCCGCCGCGGGGGTGAGCTCGAGCGGTTGCCGGTTGGCCGGTCGGCCCGCGTTTGCCAGAGGCGGGCTGGCGCCGGCCGGTTCATGGCAGCCGACGCAACTGCGGTTCTCGCCTGGCTGCAGGTAGAAAAAGCTCTTCTCGGTCAGGATCGCCCGGCCGTTCTCGTCCAGGATCTGGATCTGCAGGGCGGTCTGCGCCGGCACCCGGAAGAAGGCCGAGCCATCGGGGTTGAGAGGCACGGTGCCGAGCACCTTCTTCGGGATTTCGACGGGCACCGTCATGCTGCAGGCGGTGCGGTTGGCGCGGGGTTGAACCCCGAGCGCATTGAGGCGTAGCGCCCGGATCATGCCCGGCTTGATCTTGCCCTCGGGGTCGTTGCGGGTCAGGTACGCATTCTGGACGAAGAGGGTGCCGTAAGCGGGGGCGCCCGGCGGGCATACCGACGCCAGCACCGGCGGGCGCTGCCGGGGCCGGATGGCGATCGGCGAGAAGGAGGCGACCTCGGGGTCTTCGTAGAGCAGTTCGCGTCCGCCGGTCGGGTCGACCAGATAGATCCCCCGGTTGGCGGCCGGCGGGACACTGCCCTGCGGGGTCACGGGGTGGTTGGCGCGGGAGACCAGGAACAGGTCCTCGGTCACCGGGTAGGGGTGACTGTAGTGGGGATTGGGCCAGCCCTGGGTCTCCGAGTAGGGCGTTTCCGGGGTGACGTGCGTGATGGCTGCCTCGCCATTCTCGCCTTGGGTTGTATCCAAGACCACGGTTGTGCCGGTGTTGTAGCTATGATGGCCCATGGCCGTGGCGACGACCTTGTGCGTGCCGGGGATGGCCGAGGCCTCGACCATCATCATTGGGTGCAGCATATCATTGCCGAAGAAATGCGCCGGGCTGGTGCCATCGGGGCGGCACCACCAGAGCTTGTGGAAAAGCATCTCGTGGCGGTTGGTGTACTCCCAGCGGGTGAACAGGATCCGGCCGTCGTTCAGGACGGCGGGCTCGTACTCGTTCTCATTGCCGAAGGAGAGCTGCTGGATACGGTCGCCCTGGGCGTCGCAGCGGTGCAGGGTCCAGGCTGGGTTGTAGCGGCCGCCGTGGCAGCGCCCGAAGCTCTGGCAGCGGGTGGAGACAAAGGCGATGCCGTCGTCGGGCAAGTAGCACGGATCGTTGTCCTCGATCAGCGCGGTGGCGCGGCCCTCCCAGGTGTCGAAGGGGTCACGCTCGGTGCCGGTGAGCTGGCGGACCCAGGAGCCGTCGAGGGCGGCTTCGTAGAGGAAGTAGCGTTTCTGGCCGGCGCGGGTGTGGTCGCAGAAGGCGAAGACGAGCTTCTCCGCGTCGTAGTGCAAGTCCGGGTTGCGCACCGCGCCGGCGGGCAGTTTCCCGGCCAGGATGGGCGTGGCCTCGGGCCGGGCGCTTTTCCATTGGCGCAGCAGGGTCAGCCCCGGGCCGATCCGGCTGTGGCGTCCCAGGTGTTGGTCGCCGTTATGGCTATAGAGGGTCGGCGGGGTGCGGTTGATCAGGATACGGTCGAAGTCCAGGGCGGGGTGGGACAGGATGATCTGCCGGCGCAGTTCGCGCGTTTTGGCGTAGAGCGCCATCCCGTCGCCGCCCGCCGCCACCTGCGCGGCCAGGGCCTCAAGCTCGGCGGCAAACTGCGGGCGTGGTGCCGCCTTCTGCACGTACTCCAGGGTGGCCTGGCAGAGCTTCAGGATGTCCTGGGCTTTGCCGACAAAGGCAGCGGCCGGGGAATCCAGGGTCAGCTTATCCTGGCGCCACCCATCGTAGACGACCTCGAGACGCTGCAGGTCGGCGGGGAAGTCCGTAGCCAGGGCTTGCCAGAAGGGGTCGCCGCGGAGCTCGCTGCCGCTGGCGATCTCGATTTTCTTGTTCTCGACCGTGAACTGTACCGAGCCGCCGCAGCCGGCCGCATCGAGGCCGACCGACGCCTCGAAGGTCACGTACTTCGCCTGCGGCTCGAGTTCGTACAGCGCCAGGCTCGGGGCATGCGCCCAGAGGTGGTGCGGGAAGACGGTGGCGCCGATGGTGATCTCTTTCGCGCCGGCGAAGAAGCTGCCCCAGCCCACGCTCACGGCGATCGGGGTGAGGGTGTCGAGCCACACGGAGCTCCCATCGGCCCGCCGCAGCCTGGGGTTGCCCCAGACGGAATGATCACAGCCGTTGCCGTCGGGAGTTGGCGAGACCACCAGGGCAAGGAAGGGCTGGCCGGCGATGTCGACCTGCAGTTGCTCCGGGGGATCGCTCTTGTGCAGCACCCGCGAGGTGACCGGTTGCCAGCCGGCCGCGGGCACGTCCCCGTTGGCGGCGCGCCTGATCGTCTCCGGGTGGGCCTTGGCGACGAGCGACGCCCGCAGGGTGCTTTCCCAGGTATCCTGTTTCTGATAGTAGGGAGGCGCGGCCGACCACGAGACCGCCCCGGCGAGCAGCCAGAGGAAGGCAAGTGTGGTTGGGGTGAATGGCCGCTGTAGGCTCAAAAGAATCCCGTTCTCGGCCCTGACCGGGCGGACGCCAGACGTACTGCCGCGCGCGCTGCCAGGCACTCCGCCTGCCACCGTTCGGGGCGCGGCTTGGTCTCGGGTAGTATACAGCCAGGGCCAACGACGGGCCACGGACGCGACGAAACGGCCAGGGCTGTTTCAAGAAACGACCGTCGTCGTCCCGCAGGCCGTGAAAGCGGCGTTGACGGGCCGAGTCCGCGGCCCTCTGCCGCACGCAGTCCATGGCCTACGGCGTCACTTTCAACCTGAAACTCTGTTCTGCCCGGCCTTTGAGCTGGTTGGTGACGACGAGCGTAACCGGCGCCTCGCCGACGGCGAGGGGGGTGCCGCTGAGTTCGCCGGTCTCGGGGTTACAGCGCAACCAGGCGGGCCCTGCGGCCAGCTCGAAGCGGTTGACCTCGCTATCCCAGAGCTTCGTGGTCGGGGCGGCTTCGCGGTACTGCACATCGCCCAGCGAGGTCAGCACCCCGGGGGTGTAGGCGAAGGGCTGGCCGACGCGGGCGCCGACAAGCGGGCGGCTCCAGAGGTGCGGGTGGGGCAACTCCGCGTAGGCCGAACTGATGCTCTCGACCCCTTGCGCGTCCACCGCCACAACCCGGTAGAAACAGCGGTTCTGGTTGGCCATAGTCGGCGTCGGAGTGACCACCATTACTTCGGTCTTCGCCGTCCGCCCCAGCAGATTCGCGGGCACCTTGCCGCGGGTGTAGCCGGAGTAGGCCTCGTCGTGCTCGGGGAAGCCCTTTTCGTCCGAGCCATAGACCTTGTAGGCCACGGGCCGCTCGCCGCGGGGGTTGGGCTTCCAGCGCAGCACGAGCTCATCGCCGCGGGGTTCAGCGCGCACCTCGAGTGGCGCCATAGGTCCCTGCCAACGGAAGGTCCAGGTCGGCGACCAGGCACTCCAGAGGCCCTGGGCCGAGCGCGCTCGGACACGCCAGTAGTACAGGGTTTCCGGCGCAAACATGCCCCGGTAGGGGATGCTCCAGGAGGTCTCCTTGATGACCACGTCGTAGTTCGGTCGGTACGGCACGCGGAAGTCCGGCCGGAGGCTGACCTGGAGGTGGTAGGAGAGGGCGCCCGGGGCCGTCGGCCAGGCGAAGGTAGTGAAGGTTTCGCGCAGGGTAGCGCCAGGGGTGGGCGAGAGGGGGGCTGCGGGCGGCTCGGGGATGGTGACGTCGTCGCACTCCTGCCAGCGCTGGGTGATCGAGACGCGCCGCGGGCCGTCGTTGAGGTCCGTGTAGACCATGGGGTTGTCCCCCAGGCGCAGGCGGGGCAGTGAGAGCGGCGCGGCCATGACATCGGTCTCCAGGCGCAGTTCGGCCAGGCCGCTGCCGTGGCTGCCGGGGGCACTGTGCAGCCCGACGATCACCTTGTAGGCATACTTGGCGGGGGCGAGATGCGTCTGCAAGGCCTCGTCGAGTGACACCTTCTGGCTCACCTGGCCAGGCCCGCTGCCCTGCCAGAGCCGTTTCGGCGCCGCCTCGCCAAGCTGGAGGCTGACGGAGAAGGTGTCCAGCGCCGTGGCCCCGACGAACCCGGCCTGTACCGTGCCGCCGGCGATGACCCAGGGAGACTTGACCTCGTACACCAATTGCGCTTCGGGCGTCGTTCCTGCCAAGGCCACCGGGCCCTCACCGGCCACGAGGTCGCGCTCCGCCGCCAGGCCTTCCCGGTAGGCCGCCGCCGTCAGCCTCGGCACGTAGGTCAGCTTCGAGTTGCCAAAGTACGAGGGCTTGAGGTCCCACTCCTTGCTGTAGCAGGCGTATTTGCCGAGGTTGTCCCAGCGCAGTTCGACCTGCTCCCCCGGGCGCAGGACGTAGTCCATGGTGTGCCCCTGCACAAAGAGGCTGACCCGGGTGTCGTCCGGCCCAAATAGCGCCGCGTTGAGTTCACTGCTGTCCCAACCGCCGAATTCGGGCCCGTAGTAGATCTCGCGGCGGACGAGGTCGTGGTCCTGGGCGCAGGCGTCGCCGCTGAGGGGCGCGGCGTTATCGCGGTCGAGGTGGAAGGCGCTCTCGTCGATGTCGAGGAACTGGAAGGTGCCGTCGACCATGGTTTCGCCCTGCACATGGCCGTTGAGGGCGCGCACAAAGGGGTCCTCGGGGTTGGTCGGCTTGCCCAGGCCGGCGGCGAGGAAGATGACGGCGCTGCCGTAGCCCACATCGTCGCAAAGGTTCAGCCCGTACGAGTTGAACAGCTTCACGGGATCGTGGAACTCATCGTCGGGGAAGAGGGGGATACTGTGGTAGCGGTTCTGCCGGGCGCTCTCCCAGATGAACAGCGCCTTGTCCTGCTGGGTCGTGGCCCCGCGGGTGAAATCGGCCACCAGGCTCTCGAGCGTGCCCCAGTCGCCCTGGTCATTGGCGATCAGCTTGGGCCAGCGTACCGGCGTGTCGCCGAGATTGGCGATCGTCACCGAGAGGTTCGGTTGGAAGGCGACGCGGAAGCCATCGCTACGTCGGCTGCGGCCGTTCTCGAAGTCCACTTTGCCGCCGAGGCGGACGGTGTAGGCGTGGCGCGCCGCGGTGATCACCTCGGTATGCTCATGCACCGCGCCACTGGCCACCAGGGGCCCCGACAGGTCATTCAGCGGGTTGGCCGAGACAATCTCGTAAAGGCGGCCGTTCGAGCGCGGGTCGGAGTTGTCGCTGGCACTCATGTACAGCCCGGTACGAGTCCAGTGCGAGTAGCGCCCGGCACCCAGCTTGCGGATGTCATCATGGAGGGCACGAGCGGGGCCCAGTGCCTTGCCGTCCTCCAGCAGCATCACCTGCGAGGTACTTCCGGTCTCCCGGTCGCCCTCTTCACCGAAATCCAGGCTGGCGATGTAGCAGAAGCCGAGCTCAGGGCGGAATACCTCGGCAGGGACCACGGCCCGGATGCGGGGCGGCGCCTCCGCTCCGGCCGTCGCGCTGGCGACGGCCAGAGCGACCAGCAGCGGGAGTATGAGCCGGGTCGTGCTACGCATGGCGATTCCTCCGTCTGGGTTGTGGTTTCGCGTCTCAGGACTCCGCCTGCCCAGGCTCACCCCGCTGGCCGAAACACGTAGTAGTGAAAGTACGTATTGATGAAAGCGCCTGCCGCTGCCAGCGCCCGACTGGGGTCCGTCTGCTCGCCGGAAGGAGCTACGACAGCGGCGAATTGCTTGAATTCCGCCCGAACCTCGGACCTCACCTGAGAACTCCACCGCGGGACCTCCCTGCCTGTCCGGACCTCATGCAGCAGCACGGCTTCCTGGTAATGCCGGGGCAGGGCGGGAGAGCCGAAGGCCTCGGTGCGCGGCAGGGCCCGGATGAAGCCCTCCAAGTTACGCGCAATCAGGTACTGCGCCATCAGGTACTCAAAGGCCATCCGATTCCGGGGGTTCTCCTCGAGTTGGGCAAGGCAACGCTCCTCCAGCGGTCGCATGGCGACGTTGCTGTCCTGGCGCGAGGGCAGGTTTGCCCGTATCCTGGCGACCTCTTCGCCGTCCATGAGTTCATCTGGAGAACGGGCCAGGGTTGCCAACCCAGCTTTCGCCCAGCTTCGCGCCACCGGGTCTCGGCAGAGGGCATGCAGAAAGATCTTGGCGACCTCGGGACGGCGCTTCACCAGATTCACCAGGACGAGCTGCTTAAGGATGCAGGGGTGAGGACCATAGACCTCCAGGGCTTCATGGGCCACGTGCTCCGCCTCGTTGACCAGGCCCATCTCCAGGTTGGCAGGCCCAATGTAAAATACCGATTTTGGCCGTTCCGAGTAGTAGTACGCATTCGAACAACTGGCAAAGGCCATGCCCAGGTTCAAACTCAGCGGGCTTTGTGCAAACGCAAACAGCGAGTCTCCCATCTTGCCGGTGTGGTAGAGCGCCAGATCGACCGCGTAGGACACATCGAGGGTGAAACGGTCGCTCGGTAGCTTCGCCGCCTCGACCAAAACACGCTCCCACTCGCGGGAACGGCAATGCTGCATCACCGCCATCCGCCGGGCGCTGCCCGGAGACCAGGCGGCCGCAACCAGCGCCACCACGGCGCCGCTCCCGACCAGCGCCCGCCAACCCGGCGAGAGCCTGCCCCAGCCGAAACGTTGAGCGAGACGAGACCGTCTTGCGACGCGGCCCTCGGTCGCGGCGTGGTCACGCTTCAGAAAAAGCATAAAGGCAGGGACCAGCGCCAGCCCGTAAAGCAGGAAGAGGGCGAAGTCACCCTCCAGCCGGGATGCATCGCTGTAGGGCAGCAGGCGCGTTGCTGCCTCCGGCAGCGGCAGGCCGAGATATAGGCATCCGAGGGCAACCGGGAGGAGGAGACCGCAGAGCAAGAGCAGCGCCGCTAGCCTCGCCTGCCGCCGCTGCTGATACTCGACCGCCGAGATCGACAGGACGCACACGTAGGCGGGTCCGGCGCACAGCCAGTAGCCCACCCCCAGCAGCCCGATCGCGACGCCGGCCCGGCGCCACGACGCCAGGGAGCCGATCCAGGGATGGGCATACGCCGCCGCGCCCAGCCCCGCCAGCGCCAGAGCCGTGATGCAGTCCAGGCCAAACCCGTACCGCGTCCACACCAGAACGCTGGCCAGTACCGGAAGGAACCCCCAGCCCAGGGCCCGCTTCCCTGCGGCATAGCGCAGGTACAGGCCATAGCCCCACCCCAGCCCCAGTGCCAGCACGGTGAACGCCCCAGCGCCGAGCCAGCGGTTCGCACACGCCTGAGCCAGATAGGCGGCTACGTACTGGCTTGCTCCACCGGGTCGAGAAAGGAAGGGCCGCAGGAATTCCAGCCCATAGTGAAAGGCCGGAAAGTAGTCGCCGTGCTCGTAAAAGACCGAGGGATCCACCAGCACGCCCAGGTAGACGCACACGGCCACCGCCCCGGCCAGCGCCAGCACGACCGGGTTCGCGGCCAGTCTTGTCAACCACTTGCTCACGCGCTTGACTCACCCCATCCGACGAACCTGCGCAACCACAGAACCCTCGCATTCTCGCTGGGCCTACAAGAGTACCGCGGCGGCGTCCACTGTGCAAGGACGAAGAGGGGATCGGGGCGCACGTCAGTTCCGTAGGGGCTTGCTTGTCAGAAACTTGACCGTGATCTTCGGCCTGTCCAGCCGCCGTCCGGGGGCTCGGCTGAACCCTTGTATGAGACTTGTAGCAACCTCGTATGACACCAGGCGCTTCCCATTCCGCCCTTCGTCCGCCGCGGCGGACGAAGGGCGTTGGTGGGCGCCGCTGCGTCGGCGCCGCGGCGGCCACGCAGGGCCGCCCTCCAGGCGATTCGGCACGTACCGGCCGGATCGGAAAGGGAACCGTGGCGGCAAGTCTCATTCTGGTATGTCCGGCCGCCAAGCCGGGCGCTCGGCTGCCCCCTGAACCCTCCCCTGCTTCTCTTGAAAAAACGCTGAAATAACCCCTCGGTGTCTGGAATATTGGGTCATGTATGGGAATATTTGCTCGCAACAAGTCGGGGGTTTGTCAAGAAAACAAAAGGAGTCGCACCTGTGAAGAAGCGTGAGTTCACCCTGATCGAGCTGCTTGTCGTCATCGCGATCATCGCGATTTTGGCAGCCATGCTATTGCCGGCCCTGGCCAAGGCGCGGGAGAAGGCGCGTCAGGTCACCTGCACCAGCAACCTCAAGCAGATTGGGCTATCGCTAAGTATGTACACCCAGGACAACCAGGAGCAGTGGCCCTACAACAACGACAACAACAACCTGACCCCGAGTATCGAGACCAACTGGAACGGCTGGGTCAGCAACGGCTTGCGCCCCTACGCCGGCGACCAGAACGTCTACCGCTGACCGTCACGCCAGGGCGGTTGGGCGGATCCGTGGAACGGCGGCAAGCAGGTCAGCTACTGCTATAACTACGTCGCCCTGAATGGCCGTACCCTGACCCAGACGACCACCTGCTTCGCCGACCCCACCCGGCTCATGGTCATGTGGGACAGCGATAACTCGTATAATGACTGTGCCCCGACCTCTACCTGCGATATTCAGACCCGCGACCTCCTCTTTTACAAGACCAGGAGCGGTCAGACCTGCTGGCACAACGACATGAACAATAATCTTTACGTCGACGGGCACGTCGCCACCGCTAGCTGGGGCTCCGTCACCTGGGACCAGATCATGGGCCCCGCAAACACCTCCCACAATGGGATCTCCTGTATGGTGACATACTAGCAGAGCCATGAGGCGCTAGACCCAGCCTGATAACGGCGCGCGGCGAGCATCCACCGCGCGCCGTGTCTTTTTTCGACCTGTGCAATAAGAGAGTCCGTCTGAAGCGCTGAAGGCGCGCTGCCATACCAGCCCAGGGCAACGCCCTGGGAATAGAATGGGTATGGGTTTGAGCCCTGTAGGGGCGAGCCATGTACCCTACCTTCGCACCGAGGTCGCATGGTCCGCCCTTTCAGGGCTCAATC